>CADCOO010000136.1 GCA_902803085.1 uncultured Planctomycetota bacterium | reverse complement strand
TTGTTCGTGCACTGCATACGCCGAGCCGCCTCGCGCGCCGCCTGAACCGCCGGGAGTAGAAGACCAATAAGAATACCAATAATAGCGATAACGACAAGCAACTCGACGAGCGTAAAACCACGACGCGAAGAGGATTCTCTCATTCCTTTTCTCCTCTCGCACCTATTCTCCCCCTAAACTGACCATAAAATAATAAAGGCGCCGCGCGCACAGGGGGTGAGTCTCAAAGGGTGCGTATCAAGTAGTGCGCGCGGCGCAAAGTTTAGCGAGCCGAAGCCCGCTAACTTTTCAACAGTTCACCCGAATTGTAATCTTCTGTGAACGAAACGTCAAGGGTTTTCCGGGCTCTTTTGAAAAAAAAACAGTGATTTTTGCAAAAACAACCGAAACAAATTGCCCAAATCGTCGTTTTACTTAAGCTAAACGTTTCAGAACGTTCAAAAATTCTCTCGACCGCTTGCCGATCGACGGTTCTCGAGTATGATAATTGGCGTTCCTTGACGCTACGATCCGTCGACCCCGCGTCCAGACTTATTGACCACTAGAAAAGTAGGAAAACAATGATTCACTCGCTCGCCATTCTCTTGCAAGATTCTTATCTTCTCGCCGTTCTTACAACGCTCGTCGCCAGTTGCGCCGCCGTCGCGCTCGCTAAGATCGACGACGAATCCGACGACGACGACGCCAACTTCAATTTCTCCGCCGACGCGTTGCGCGAATACCAAGAGCTCGTCGCGGAAACCGACGCGCGGATCGCCGAACTCGCCGACCAACTCGACTCCGACGATTGCGACAATCGCGGCGAAGCGCTCGAAGAACTCGCGCAATGCTATCTCCAGAACGCCGCGCGCGCGCAGGAAGAGGGCGATTCCGAACGCGCCGCCGACTACTACGCCGCCGCGTTCGCGCGATTTGAAGAACTCCTCGAAGAGTTCGGCGAAGAACGCGATATTCTACGAAATTTCGCCGCTGGACAGCTCAATTACGCCATTCTACTCAACGACGACGGCGAAATCGACGCCGCCGACGACGCCTATCTCGCGGCTCAAAAGACCGCCCAAAAGCTCGTCGACATGGGCGACCAGGAAGCGCTCCTCGATCGCGCCGGAATCAAACTCAATCGCGCGTCCCTCGCCTTCGAACGCGACGAACGCGACAAGAGCTTCCAAATGCTCGACGAAACCGCGCAGGAGTTCCAAGCGCTTATCGCAGGTCCTATGAGCCAAAATCCAGAAGCCTACTATTATCTCGCCAAGACCTACATGACGAAGGCAAGCTTTCTGCTTTCAATCTTGCACGATCCCAAGATGACGAGCCCGGAAGCCGTCGAGGCGCGCGAACTCATTACGCGCGGAATCGAAGCGTTCCGCACCCTCGTCAACGCCGGGCATACGCAGTACAAACGCGAGCTCGCCGACGCGCTCGTCTCCGTCGTAGAAGCCCATGTTTTCGTCGAGAAGTCGGAAATGGAGCGCGCGCTCGACGCCCTCGACGAAGCCAAGACGCTCTACGAAGCGTGCGTCGCTATTGGCGAAAACGACGCCTGTCCCGATCTCTTTAACGTCGTGATGACCCGCGCAGATCTTCTGGAACGGCTCGAACGCGACGAGGAAGCGGCGGCGCTCTACGACTACGCGATCGATTCGTTCGCAACGCTTGCGGAAACCGAGGAACTGCCGCTCGTCGAAGGCGTCGCTCATGCGTTCCATCGTCGCGCCGTTTTGCGCAAGAGTCCGAAAACGCGCAAGAGCCTGCTTTCAGATCTCGATCACGCGATCCATCTTTATCTGCAGGTTGCGGACTCGCTCATTTACTCCCTCTCGGACGAGGACGAAGGTTGCGGTTGCGGGCATTGCGGACATGATCATAGCGACCACGAATGCGGTTGCGGTTGCGAACACGACGAGCACGGCTGCGATTGCGGCTGCGATCACGACGCCGAAGACGGTTGCGGTTGCGGCTGCGGCGGTTGCGGCGAGCATGAGCGTCGTTTCTTGATCGACCGTTGGGTCTCGGAGAACTACCGCGATCTTATGGACGCGTACTATGAACGAATCAAGGCGCATATGGAAGACGGGAATCCGAAATTTGCGCAGGACGACTGCGTCGCCGCAATGCGTCTGCACGCGGCTTACCACAAGGTCTTGCGCGAGGACGAA
>CADCOO010000135.1 GCA_902803085.1 uncultured Planctomycetota bacterium | reverse complement strand
TTCTCCGACCATCGAAAATATCGACGGCGACTATGAATTCATTATAACCATCTTTGCCTCTCTAGCTAGAGGGGTTTTTAGAGGTTCTCTGATATGTTATCTCGCATCAGTATGCGGAGATAGGCGTCAAACAATTCTTTCTGTTTATGTGAATTTCCGTCAAAAGTCTCATTTCTTCCTTGTAAACACATATCAATAAACAATTCAATTGGATCAACATCATAATTCCTCTTATTTAACCATGTGAGCAGAGCCATCGATAAATCACGACGTTGTTCATTCGATAATACGCTACTAGTCAGTATTATGTCTAAGAATGCTAAGCGACTTACTAAATAGGAGGTGCGATAACATTCGATACGCTTTTCGAATAAACTGTACGTCGTGTTACTATAAACTATCCAAACAGGTTTATGTGTTCTAATTTCAACTTCTTTTGTTAACTTTGACAAAGGAGTTTCGACAACTACAGTCTGATACGTAATCCCAGCTATAGAAGCCTGGTATTTTAATCTACCGGAAGAAAAATCAATGAATGAAGTCTCATCTCTTGGAACAAACAGACAAACAGTCAAGCAAATGAGCGCTGCAATTAATGCATGATGGATTTTTATCGAACACATTAGAGGTTCCCATATGTTAAAAAACTCGACGAACGACGTCGAGTTGATTGGACTTTGATTTAACGTCCGATTTACAGCTTGAAGTTGAAGACTTCGCGGCACAGCCGTAGGAGACGTTGCAGGAGCGTCTGGGGAGTCGCCTTAATTTTGCATTTTGCGGTCATGCCGACGGTCATGAGGCCGTCTTCGTTGTCGATATTAACGCGCACGCGATAGGAACCGGATTGCGGTCGTTCGAGCCCGCCTTCGATCGTTTCCGTAGAGACTGGACCGCCGCCTTTAACGGAAAGCTGGAAAGGAATGCTCGTCATTGTCGTATGCTCGATATCGAACGTACTGGCGACGGTCGCGTAAAATGTTTCGGCGGGTCGTTCAATGAGTTTTACTTTAACGGTCTGTCCCTCTTGGATGAAATTGATCTTCGATTGATCGACGACGACAAGCGCTTCGAGTTTTGCCGGATTGCCGACGCTACAGACCTGCACGCCGGGTTCGAGCGTGGTGTTCAGATTGCGTTCGAGCAACGGCGTTCCTTCCCAGATCGGCAACGTTGAGGACGCGTCCTGGTATTTGCTCTCGCGATCAATTCTCCAGTATGGCGAGACGACGTACCCGCTAATGGGCGCGACGAGCGTAAGGCGCTTGCGCTCTTCTTGCATCGCTTCAATCGCTTTGCGTAGTCCTTCGTATCTTTCGCGCGCTTCTCCGTATCGCGCGACCGCTTCCTGCGTGTTGCCAAGTTGTTCGCACATTTGGATTTCACGCAGGGTTTCGCGCAATTGTCCCTGAAGACTATTGAGTTCGGAATCCAAAACGGGGTTTTTGAGTATTGCGATCGTCTGGTCTTTATCGACGTACTGTCCTTCCTTAACGCAGATCTCTTGCAGTATTCCCCCCGACTTCGGCGCGAGCACGTTTGCGGTCGAGTAGTCGTCGGATCGTAGTTCGAGTACTGCGGGCGCGTAGATCGAATAGGGGAGCGGCAACCAACAAAAGGCGGCGATAAGGAGTAGGACGACCGCCAACGAGGGGTAAAAATGGGACTTTTTCACTTTATAAATGCGACCTGGCACCCAGAAAAATTTTCCAATCTTCCATAGCGGCATAATGAGTAGTCCGTACAAGGACATAGCCGCAATGACCTGCGCGACGACCTTGAGGCCGTAGGAGTCAAAGAACTTATAGACGAAGAAGAGAATCGACGCCATAACGACCCACCGGTAGCAAACGGCGCCGATCGTGTACAGAGCGAACCAAATCTGATTGCGCTTCGGTAAGAACGGATCCTCTTGATTCTCCATGCCGAGGAACCACTCCGACGCTTTCTGCGACATGACTTTCGTCGCCTTCTGACGCAAGTTCGGAATCTCCAGAATATCGGAGAGAATGTAGTATCCGTCGTAGCGCAGGAGCGGATTGATGTTAAAGACGATCGTGCTGACCGACGAAAGGAACATAATGTTCAAGCATAGATAATGCAGAAGATTCTCGTTCGTAAACCACCAAATCCACGTGCAAATCGCCGCAAGCGTGCATTCGACGAACACGCCCGCCACGCCGATTCCCGCGCGTTTCCACTTGCTCGGCAACATCCACGAGTCGGATACGTTGCAGTAGAGACATGGGGTCAAGACGAGGATCATAACGCCCAGCTCGTGGCATTCGCCCCCTAAGACCTTACAGGATAAGCCGTGCCCGAACTCGTGCAACACTTTCGTAAAGAAGAGCGTTACGCTGAGCAATAAGAGATTGCCAGGTCCAAAGAACTGCTGAAATTCCGGCAGCTTAGCGCGAAAGTGGTCGAATTCGATTCCAACCAGTAGTAGCGCGGAAAGCATGAGGAGGAGACAGCAGACGAGCGTTACCGGATGAAAACACCATCGCACCCAAGGCAGGAGCTTGTCGAAGAAACGGTTCGGATCGACGCCTTTAAAGCGAATTGCGAGAATATTGGACGCGGCGGCGAGAACTTCCTGTCGACGACGCTTCTTGCGTCGTTTAAGGAGTTCGTGCCCCTGATCCGGAACGCCGACGACGATCAGACTGCATTGGTGGAGCTGACCGACGAAGCTTTGAATCTCTTCGAGCGTGATCTTTTGCGGCGGAAACTTCGCTTCAAACTCGTCTTTAATCGCTTCAAGGGACTTCGTGCCGTCCAAGTTTTCGAGAATGAAATACTCCTCGTCTTGGAAGCGGTAGTATTTGAGACCGATCGGGTCCTTAACGATCCAGTAAGATCGACCAAGGTAGTTGGCTCGACGCGCGGAAAGATCGGTTCGCGCATAGACCGACAAGACGCGTTGCGCGCTAGAAACCAAACTATCCGCTAACGTTGCCATAGATTCTCCTTTTGTCCGCCGCGAATCGTTCTAACTGCGGCTAGGCTATGCGATTGTGATCGGCTGAATTCGTAAATCGCGCTACGGTAATTAACGCTTGATTCGGAGCGAAACGAGGGAACCGGGATTCAAAAGCCAATAGCCCGAATCCGTCTTTTGATTTGTTACTTCAGCGTAAAAGTAATAATGACCCGATTCGACGACTTGACGCACGTATACGATCTTGCCGGGCAGTTCAATCGGGTCGTAGCCCGGGCGAGTTACCATGACGACGACGTCCTTCTGGTCGATGTCTTCGGGCGCGTACTTGGTTGCGTTAAGCGCGCCTGTAACTTGCACTTTATCGAGTCTAATGATATGGAGAACTTCCGTTCCTTCGCGCAACCATTCCCCTTCGTTGACGAGGAGGTCGTCGATGACGCCGTCGATCGGGCTCCTGAATTTCCGATTGCGAATCTGGACGTCGGTTGCTTGGACGCGCGCGGCGGCAACTTTTACTTTCTCGCGATTGATTTCAAGATCGTACTTAGCCTTTGCGATAGATTTATCCGCGCGAAGCCATTCAAAGAATTTCTCTTGAACCTCTTCTTCGGACACGGCGCCCTGCAGTTTGTTGTTAAGCTGTTCGGCGCGTTTATAGGAGGCATGAGCGACGCGCGCCGCCGCGTCGGCGACTTCCACTTCAAGAGTCTTTTCCGCTTCCTTCTGCGCGACGAGGAGCTCCTGTTGCGCGACGATTCGCTCTTGAACGAGTTCGTCGTCCTGCTGCTTGCCGAGGATATCGCCCTTCTTAACGACGAGTCCGCGCGCGAGCGTCTTGCGGCGCGAGGAACCGTCGGGCTCCGTTACGACGGCGCCGTTTTCGTCGACTTCGCAAAGACCAAGTTCGACGAGAAGGCCTTGACCGTTCGCGCTTATCGTCGCTTCGAACCCTTCGCCCTTAGGAATCTCGACCTTGGCGTTATTGACCGTAATTATGCCGTCAGACTCCGCGGACTCGACGGCGTCGAGACTGTCGTCTTGGGCGGTCGGCAGGTTCGTAAGCGAGCCCGACCCTTGCGGTAAGACGTCGTCAAGGGATCCGAGCGCGCCGCCCGTCGTCGGCGTTGCAGCGGGAGGGGTCATAAGGGCGCGTTCGAGTTCGTCGTCGGCGACGGTTAAATTTATGAGGAGAGCGGTAGCGCCAACGACGCCGAGGCATATGGGCGCGAATCGGACGAATGTCTTGATCATGCTAGTTCTTATTTTCTTGTCTTTTGGGCGTTCCGCCCGTTGGTTTCGTAATCGGCGCCGCAGCGCGACGTTCGTAAGTCCGCAATTATTCAAACCAGAAGAAAACGGTCTTCTGTAGGAACGCGATCATTTCATTGAAGCACACGTATCCCAGCGACCGCTTGCCGCAGTAAACCTTTGCGGAGACGCCCGCGCCCGCGCGCGTGCCGAGCGGCAACTCTTCAGGATGGTCGATCGTCGCGCGAATCTGCACGGTCGTTTCGTCGTCGCCGCGATTCTCGGCGCGATTATGCTCCTCGACGACGGTCGCGTCGTAGTTTTTCGACGGGTCGACCATCATAACGAAACGCGCCTTGAGTTGGAAATTCGCTTCCAATTCCGTCTGACTGCGCTGATAATCTTCGATATGCCCCATGCGTTTTTCCGGCATGTTGAGCTCGAGGAGGAGCCCGTCCTCCGGTCGCGCAATTTCCATGAGAATCTGACCCGGCTGGACGGGGCGATTCTTGAGTTTATTTTCGAGATCGAAGGTCATGACCGTGCCGGTAATGGGCGCCTTGACCTCGAGGTCTTTGCGACGATCGTCGAGTATTATTTTTTGAGTCTTGAGCGTTTCCAGGCGTTCTTGATATTGCGCGAGCTGACCGGCAATTCGAATCTTCTCGGCGTCTTTTGCGTCGTAACTAGCTTCCCTTAGCGCGAGAATCTGCTTGCCAACCTCGTTGAGCTCGCCTTCGTTTTTCTGCCATTCCGCCTCTAGTTCGTTATTGGAGAGCTTTAGTAAGACGTCTCCTTCTTGAACCTGTTTGCCGTGCCACACCATGAGATCGTCGACTTTTCCCGATTCGCGCGCGAAAATATTGCGTCGAACGATCGGCTGGAGCGCGCCGTCGCAGTGCATATTGAAATTCCACGGCACGAAGATCATCGCGAGAATGAGCGCGAGGACGGCGAGCGAAATGGAGACGGTCTTTGGCAACATTCGAGCGGTAACGAGAATTTTCGACTTGCCGATCGCCTGCCATAGCGGCGCGAGAAAGATGGAGTTGTGCGCGATCGAATTTCCCACGGCGACGCGCGCGTGCTCCACGACGATCTCGACGCGCTTCATCATGTGCTCGGAGAGCTTTGCGTCTTCAATCTGCTCGACGACGATAGCGCCGAACGGGGGCGGCACGACGACTTTGTCGCGTTCCGTCTCGTCGTGATCGTTTTCATCGATCGTGCGTTCGACGAGCGGATAGACGGCGATCGTCTTGGTGTGCGACGCGTCGACGTACTCTTCGAGCGCGGCTTCGACCTGCGGCGCGAGGTGCGAGGAGTCGCCGTTATAAATGATCGGCTCGTTCGCCTTAACCACGGCGGTCGCAAGGTCGCCGAGCAACTTGACCGTCTCGGAACGTTTGTCGACCATATCCTGCCCGCTAACGGCCTCGATTCTAGCGCGTCCTCCGCGGCAGACGGCGAGCGACACGCGGTCGCATTCGATAAGACGTCGGCTTTCGTTGGCGACGGTGTAAAGCGTTTCCTTAAGGTCGAGCGTCTTGTGGATGTTGCGCGTGAAGTCCTCGAGCTGCGTCCACAGATTCTGGCGATCGCTAAAATTCTTGAGTTGCCGATTCTTGAAGTATTCAGTCGCGTAGCGCGTTACCTGCTTGACGAAGTTAAGGTACCCGTGTTGCGTCGCCGGGTTGGAATCGGCGCGTTGGAAGATTTCGACGACGCCGACTTTTTCGAGTTCCGTCTGGATTACGCCGAGAATGAGCAGGAAGTCGGTCGGGTTGCCTCCGGACTCTGGCGATTCGCCTCCGGAGTGAGGCGGCACGAGCGCCTCGGTTTCTTCGCCGCGCATGGCGTTGTAGAGCATGATGGAGTGCGCTCTGTTAGCCTCTTCGTCTTCGTGGAGGTTGGCGTCGCGCAAATTAATCTGATATCCTAGCGTCAAGCGCTGCGATTCGTCCATGATCCACATGGCGCCGCCGTTTGCGCCGAGCGCGCGCACGACGCGAGTGAGGAATTCCGACTGGAAGGCCTCTGGAGCGACGTCGGAACGAGAGATAGTCGCTATTTCATTGACGATAACGCGTATCTGCTGTTTCGTCTGCTCCAACATGCTCTTGTCGTAACTTTGTTCTGAACTCATATTCTCTTCCGACTTAATTCTCGCGTTCTTCCTGAAAACGCGCGTTCTCTCTTTCTTTCTTCTTTGTTAGGGCTCGCCTGGCGCCGCGCTGCGTCGAGACGATATTTTTCCCCTTTTCGACCAGTCGCGTCGCGCGACGTAAACCAAAAAGCGAATTTTACGCTCTTTTTTGGACGCGCGCGCCGGTCTTTAGTTCTATGCCGATCGCGCGAATCTTCTCGACCGGGGGGGACTGGGAAAATTTGCTTTCGGCGTATAATAGTGTTATATTAAAAACGCGCGTTTTGTCAATGCGACCCCGCTCTACCAGGGAGCAAAAGTCGCGCCAAAACGTCGCGCCGCCAATCGCCCTTTACCGTCGGCGTCCATCGTCGCTCCCGCGCATCTTGAATCGGAGACGTTCAGTGAGTTCCGTTAAATTAGCCGTTTATCCGGGTTCTTTCGATCCCATTACGCTCGGACATTTGAATATAATCGAACGCGCGAGCCGACTCTTCGATCGGTTGGTGGTCGCGGTCGGCGTGAACGCGGAGAAATCGCCGTGGTTCACGACGGAAGAACGTTGCGAATTGATACGTCGCTCCGCTGCGGAGCGAGGGCTGACGAACGTCGAGACGACGACGTACACCGGTCTAACGGTGCGTTTTGCCAGAGAACTCGGCGCGCGCGTGATCGTGCGCGGCGTGCGACCGCTTACTGATATTCCCGCTGAATTGACAATGATGATGGCAAATCGACGCCTCGAGCCGGACGTCGAGACGCTCTTTCTGATCG
Organism: uncultured Planctomycetota bacterium; assembly: GCA_902803085.1. Lineage (GTDB taxonomy): Bacteria > Planctomycetota > Planctomycetia > Pirellulales > Thermoguttaceae > RUG369. The sequence continues at coordinate 297 of CADCOO010000135.1, read as the reverse complement.
CGGACGGCGAACTGGCGCACGTCTCTAGCTCCCTCATTAAGGAGATTGCGAGCGCCGCGCAAGAGGGCGAGTTGGCCGCGTTTCTACCCGACTGCGTGCGCGAAGCGGTGCGGCGCAAGGCGGAGGAAAAACGCGCGCAAATTTGACTGAACGGGAAAATATTTCCTTTTTGACTGGATTTACCCTTGATTCCTAGCCGATAGATGGTATCATAGAACCAACCAAGGCGTCGTAGCCAAATGGCTAAGGCAACGGATTGCAAATCCGTCATTTACCGGTTCGAGTCCGGTCGACGCC
>CADCOO010000134.1 GCA_902803085.1 uncultured Planctomycetota bacterium | reverse complement strand
TCCGCGATCTCGTTGTGGTTTAAGTTTTTCCTCTATTTGGCGCTGGCGCTCCGACGCGATCGAGTTTGGAATTGCGGTCTTCGCAAGCGTTTCCATATTCATTGGGGCGAAATGTACCGACTGACGAAATACGGCGCGATGAGCGGTCTCCAGGTTTTCGCAGACAACGGTTGTTTTACGCTGTTCGTTCTGCTAATCGGCTGGTTTGGGGAGGACGTCAGCGCGGCGGCTGGGATAGCGTTTAATCTCAACGCGCTCGCCTTTATGCCGATGGTCGGGCTTGGAATCGCGACGACGACTATGGTTGGCAACGACGTCGGCGCAGGTCGTTTTGATTTGGCGACGCGCTCGACCAAGACGGCGTTCGCGCTCGGCGCGGCGCTTACGGGCTTTTTTGCGCTTGCTTTTTTCGGCGCGCCGCACTTCTTTTTAGACGTTTACGCATTGCGTCGTCCCGATGAATTTGAAGCGATTCGCTCGCTGGCGGCGACGTCGCTCCGTTTTATTTCGGCGTATCTCCTTTTCGACGCGGCGAACGTCGTTTTTGCCTCTTCGTTGCGCGGAGCGGGCGACGCGAAGTTTATTATGCTAACGACGGGTACGACGGCGACGATTATCCTGACGAGCGTTCTTTGCGGCGCGATATTTTTTGATCGCGGCGTCAACTGGTGTTGGACTTTTCTCACGCTGTATGTTATCCTTAATGCAAGCGCGTTTGCGGTACGGTTCTGGCAAGGCGGATGGAAATCGCACGCGTTAGTTCACGCGCGCAAAGCGTCGAGCGTCGGCGAATAGCGCGTTTGAAGATAGGACGGGAGACGGTAACATGAAAACGCCTGAACGAACGCGACCGGACGCGGATATCGAGCTGAATCTTACGTCGATGATCGACGTAATCTTTCTGCTCCTGATCTTCTTCGTTTTCACGTCCGATTTCAAGGAGCCGGAAAAGCGAATGCCGACGAACCTGTCCTTGCCCGGCGCCATATCGAGCGAAACGCGCCCCAAACAGGAGGAACGAGACCTTGACAAGATCGTCGCCCGCGTTCTGCTCGATCCGAAAGGACGCGCTATTTATTCGGTAAACGGCGAGCGCGTCGTCGATCTCGCCGAGCTTGAAGCAACTTTTAACGCTTTGCGCGAGATCGACCCGAACGTGCCCGTCGTGATTGCGCCGGAGCGCGACGTTCCGCTGGAGTCGGCGCTCGACGTCTACGACGCGTCGCGTCGTGTCGGGCTTGGCCGCATTCAATTTGCGGCGTCGGCGGAGGCTTTCGCGCGTTAGCGATCGACGAGGTGAAGACATGAGAACAACGACGAAGTACGCGGCGCTGACGGTAATGATCGCATGCTTCATGGGCTTGCGCGCGAACGACGGCTTATGTCAGCAAGCAGCGCCTCGCGTCGCCTCGCCGGTTGGCGTTTGGCGCTCGTCGGATAGCAACGAACGCGCGCTCTCGCTCGAATTTGCGCGCGGGCTTCTTGCGCGCGGTCTCGCCGAGGCCGCGACGAGAGAACTTGACGCGCTTGAACCGCAGATCGCAACGGAATCGTCTTCGCTTCGCGCGCGTTTCGGGGCGCTGGCGTCCCTTGCGACGATAGAATCGACCTCGTTCGCGACGCCGGGAGATTGCGCGCGCGTTCGCGAGCGTTTGGGTTCTCTTCGCGCGCTCGCAGAAGGCGCCGCGTCGTCGGGTTACGACTACTTCTCCGCGCTGACGGAAGGGGACGCGGAGGGTTTGGCGTACGCGCTGGCGTTAGCGCGTTCGTACGAAATCCTCGGCGCGTTCGACGACGCGGAGGAGTCGGAGTCGGCGTTTGAATTTGCTCTTGAAGTAACGAAAATTCTGGCGCGCTCGCTTCCAGCGAATTCGGCGCGTCCTTTTCTCTATCGTCACGCGTCGATTCTCCTTGCAACGGGCGCGCCCGATCGTTTGGAGCGCGCGGAGAAGTTTGCGGACGCGTTGTGCAAACGTCAACGCGCGTTGGACGAATATTATTTCTTTGCGCGCCTCATGCAGATACGAATAGCGCGCGAGCGCGGGGACGGCGCGAGCGCGTCGTCGCTGATCGGCGAGACGCTCGACGCGTTGCAGGGCGTAAGCGATCGTTTCGACGCGCCGCGCGAGATTTCGGTCGCGCTCGTTGCGGAGGAGATACGCGCGCTTTTACTCGAAGGAAAGTCGTTAGACGCGTTGCGCCAGGCGGCGCGTGAAACAGATTTGCGGGACGCGCCGTTTCCGGAGAATACCGGGCGCTATTCGGTCGTCTTTTACGACGTTTTCGACGATTGGGAATTAGCGCGTCTGGAAGCGTATTGCGCCGCGCTTGCGAGCGGCGCCGCGCCGGACGAACTCGAGGAATTTGATTCTCTCGACGCGTTTCGAAGCGCGCTGTTGGCGGAATCGCGAAGCGCGGTCGAACGCATGACGTCGTCCGTAACGCGGACGCGCGCAAGTCGGCTCATGCGCGCGACGGGCGAATTGTCCGGGGATTTCGACGCGTTGCGCGCGTCTGGGGACGAACTTTATCGCGCGCGCAAATGGCGTGCGGCGCTCGAGGCGTACGATTCCGCGTCGTCGAGCGCTCGAGAGTCGGGGAGCGCCGACGTTGCGCGCCAGCTCGATCAGATTGCGGCGGCGTTGGTCGATAAGATCTGTCGCGAAAAGCTTTACGAATCGGAAGAGTTCGAGGAACGTAGCGCCGAGTTCTGGCGCCGCGACGCGGCGCGACGCTTTGAAGCGCTCAGTCGCGCCCAACCGAGCGACGCGAACTCCCCCGATTTCTATCTCCTTGCGCTTGAATACCGCGAGAATACGCCCGAGGATTCGCTTGCCGCGCGTTTAGAATTCCTTACGCTCTTTCCCGAGGCGCCGCAGCGCGCGAGTTACGCGCTAACTCTTGCGCGCAAGGCGCTTGCGGAGTCGAACGTCGAGGTTGCGGAGCAAGCGCTCGATTGCGTTCCCGTCGAAGACGCGCACATAGTCGACGCGCTCGCGTTGGAACGCGCCTGTTGCCGCGCGCGACTTGACGCCGGGGACGATCGCGACGCGTCGATAACGCGAACGCTCGCTCGAGTTTTCGATCGCTTTGGGATAGGCGCCGCGTCGCAGTCGCCGGTCGAACGCGTTGCGGCGCTAGCGCCGTCGGCGAACGGCGCGGCAATTCTGGAAACGACGCTTGCGCTAGCGCTCGATTCCGCTTTAATTCAGAACGAACGTTTTCAAGACGCGGCGCTTCGCGCGCTTGAGGCGCAAAGGGAAGCGGAAGCGAGCGCCGACCGCCGCGCCGCGCTCGACGCGTTGCGTTTGTCGTTGGCGCTTGCCGCCGATCGCGGAGACGACGCGCTTGCGATTCTTAACGCGACGGGCGAGAACGCAAGCGGCGCGAGTCTCGAACTTGTCGAGCGCCTTTTGAATTACGCCGCGCGTTCCGACGTTAGCGCGGACGCGCGACGTCGCGCCGCCGAGTTTGCGCTCGACGCGACCGAACGCGGCGCGAGCGAGCATGCGCGCAGACGCGTATTGCGCGCGGAAGCGTTGCGACTCCTGACGCGTTATCAGGAAGCGCTCAATCTTTTTGCGGCGGCGCTCAAGGAGAATCCCAAGGACGTCGCGGCGACGCGCGGCATAGCGCAAATTCTTTCGTTGCAATCGGATAAAAAGGCGCTCGAACGCGCGTTGAGCTATTGGAGCGACGTCGCGGATCTTGTTCCCGACGGTTCGAAAGAATGGTGGGACGCTAAAGAATCGACGCTCGACGTTTACCGTCGCCTTGGCAATAAGGAGCAGGCGCAAAAAATGACGAGCGTTCTCTGGCTGACGCGTTCCGATCCGAGCGACCCGAGTCGTAAACGACGTTGGGAAAAGATCGTTCAAGAAATGAAATAGTTTGCGTTGTTTCGAAGGTTGCGGAGAGTCAAATGAACGTCGTGCGACGCCTCTTTGAGGCGTTTAATGGGTTGTCGTGGATCAAAACGTTGCGCGCAATGTTCATGGAATCGTGGACAAACGCGAAGACGAACTATTTTGCTCTAGTCGGTCGCAATCAAGATAGCCAGACGCTCGAAAACGGAATCGCGGCGCTGGAAAAAAAGACCGACGAACTGCGAGCTAAACTGACCAAGCTTCAACGCGACGAACCGCAAACGCAACGCGATCAATGGCTTGCTATTCCGGTAAAGTCGCGAATCGTCTATGCCCACAATCGCTGGCTTGCCAAACCGAAGATACTCGTCTTTACGCCGAACGCGGAATCGATAGGACTTATTTTTCAGCTTCTTCACGACTCGTTGCGTCTCGCGCGTTTTTTAAAGCGGTACGAAGCTCGTCATTGTCGCGCGGAAGACTATGAATCGAGCGATTTCAACAATCAGATAAAGCGTTTCGCCGGGCTCAAAACGGAACGGAACGCGTACGGGAAAGAGACGCCGGTCCTAATTGAATGGAGCTTGCGACGCGGACCTATCGGTCCGATTTTGATTTGGAATTATTCACGCGACGACGTTTCGTACAATCGACGATACGTCGACAACGTTGAAGAACTTAGCTCGCGCGCGCTCTTTGGCGATATGCCCGACGACGACGAGACGCAGCGCATTCTCATGGACGCAACTCGGCGCGTTGTGGGAGACGCCGTCTTTAACGACGCCGTTGCGAACGGGTCGGACGCCGTGCTGCACGCGCGCGAGACGATGAAGCGCTATTCTAATCGTCCTGGGGACGACGCCGACGCATTGCTCCCCCAAGCGCTTGCGCGCTCGATGAAAGAAGTCGATCCCAATCATTGGTTGCTAGCGCTTCCTTTCGATCCAGGCGAACCCTACTGGGAAGAGTTGCCGAAACCGCAGCCGTCTCCCGCCGTTCGATCGCTCGAACGTGAAATAAAAGCGCGTGTGGAAATGAAGACGCGGATGGAGGCGAGGTTACGGCGTCTCGCCGACGGTCCGTCTTATCTTGATCTCGTCGTCGACGGATGGTTCGCTTTTTGGTTTGGACTGGCGATAGCGCTTCTCAACGTCGTCTTTGGCGGCGTCGCTTTAGCCGCGCTCTTTGGCGCGTTGTATTTGCTTGTGAACGTTATGATTGCATTTGGACGAATGCTCAAAGAGGTCTTGAAAGAAATCGGCGGATGTTGTTGCGGAACGATTTTGGTTCTCATCGTTCTTTTTATTCTCGGCAGCGCAAATAGCGAAAATGAAAAATGACAAAACGCCGAAACTTGCGACGTCGTTTTGACGTGAACGCCAACAGTCGGACAACGTGGAAATGAAAGATACGGATCGTAAAATGCTTGATAATAACGAACAGTCCATTCCCGAGCAGTACATGCGCACGGGCTTAGTTTTAGGTTCCGACGGGCTTAGGCGTCTTCAGAACTCCTGCGTTCTATTCGCCGGGCTTGGCGCGGTCGGCAGTTACGCTTTGGAGGCGTTGGCGCGCGCCGGGGTGGGCGCGTTTCGCCTGATTGATTTCGACGTCGTGCAGGAGAGCAATATTAATCGTCAACTCCTCGCGACGCACGCGTCTCTGGGGCGACGCAAAACGGACGTCGCTCGCGAACGGATTCTGGCGATTAATCCTCGCGCGAAGATAGAAACGCGCGACGAACTGATTAACGCGAAGACGGTCGCCTCTTTCTTTGACGGGGACTGGGCGACGCCTCCCGATTATGTAATCGACGCGATCGATTCGCTAGGTCCGAAAGTCGCGCTGATTGCGGAAGCGTTGCGGCGCGGCGTTCCGCTCATGTCGAGCATGGGAGCGGCGCTGCGCGTCGACGCGTCCCTACCAAGCGTTGGACGCCTCACCGACGTCTCCTACTGCCCGCTCGCCGCGCAGATACGCAAACGTCTGCGGCGCGTCGGCGTCAATACCGACGACGTCCGGTGCGTCTACTCGCCGGAGCCGATTCGAGAGAATCTGCGCGCGGGAAACGATCGACTCGCGCGCGTCGAACCCGCTAAGGAACTTACGCCCGACCAGCTCGATTCGCCGCCCGGTCGACCGCGCAATACCCTCGGGAGTCTGCCGACGATCGTCGGAATTTTTGGACTTCGGATTGCGCACGAGGTTATGTTGGAACTGAGCGGGTTTGGAAAAGGGAACGCAGACGACAAGTAGTTTTTCCTCGTTCTTTCATAACGCCGTTTGTCGACGCGAAGGAGGTTGTTCCTTTGCGTCGTTCCCTTATCTGACTCGAAGCTCCGAAACTTTTCTTTGACGGCGCGGTTAATTAGGATAGAGAATTACGCGTCGGCGTTTAACCGTCCGGCTTTCCTCATGTCCAGGAGCGTTAAGATGAAGCGACTTTCCATTCTGCTGCTTACAACTTTAGTTGCGATCTTCGCGTCGCCGTCGTTCGCCGTTTCGCCCCTTTTGCCCCTCGCCGACGAGGAAGAATGCGCCGACGGAACGTGCGACGTCCCAACGGTCAACGAGAAGAATCAGCCTGTTTTCGCGATCGTTTCACCGGTCGGGTATCACGCGGTCGAAATGATCGAGCAGGCGCCGCGCCTCGATTCGCTCGAAGGGAAACGAATCGCTTTGACGGGCGGCAGTTTTATGGCGTCCGTAACGCACGACGAGCTGAAGAGGCTCTTGAAGGAGGACTATCCGACGTGCGAAATCTTCACGTTTCAAGAGGTCGGAACGAGCGGACCGTTTTCCGTCTTCGGCTCGAGCGCGCAGACGACCGCGTTTCAATCGAAACTAAGGGAGCTCAGGATAGACGCCGTCGTTTCGGGCAATTGCGGGTGCGGACTTTGCACGACGAAAGAGACGGGGTCGTCGATCGCCGCAGAGTACGTCGGCGTACCGTCGGTTACAATTGGAGGGCCGTCTTTTATCGCGCAGATTCATTCGCTCGGAGTGAGCCGCGGGGTCGGCGTTCTTCGCACGGCGGAGTATCCCGGCGCGTTCGCGTCGCACACGGAGGCGGAACTTCGCCGCAATACGCGGGAAACGGTATATCCTTCGCTCGTCGCCGCGCTGACAACTCCGATTACGGACGACGAACGCAACGCGTACGCCGATTCCGGCAAGCGTCCCTACGACGAGATTGTCTATACGGGAACGTACGACGAAATTCAGGAGTATTGTCAGGTTAATAATTGGTCGGACGGTCTCCCGATAACTCCGCCGACTCGCGAACTTGTCGCGGAATATCTGCGTTTTACGCCCTACGCCGCGTCCGACGTTTTAGGAGTTTATCCGCTTGCGTACCGCGAATGCGTCGCGTATACGGTCGCGGTTAACGCCGTTATGTCGGGCGTTCCGAAGGAATTCATGCCGATCTGCATGGCGCTGACGCAAGCGCTTGGGGACGGCGAATGGCGTCGTCCGCTCGCGAGCACGCACGGGTGGACCCCCTACGCGTGGCTCAACGGACCGCTTGCGCGACAGTTGGGAATCGATTCCTCGCAGGGAATGATATCTGATCGTCGCGGTAAAGCTCTTGGACGATTCATGGAACTCATGCTCCTCAATCTCGGCGGATACTACGTTAAAGAGAATCGCATGGGAACCTTTGGCTATCTAACGCCTTTTGTCTTTGCGGAGGACGAAGAGGCGTGTCGGCGCGTTGGATGGGCGTCCTACGCCGCGACCCTCGGATACGACGTCAATGCGAATACGGTAACCGTATCTTCCGCGCTCGCGTGGGGAAATAACGTTACGCCGGCTACCTCGGATCCAGAACGAATCATGCAACTCGTCGCTTTTGACGTTACCGAAAAGCAACAGAATGGGCTTGGCAATACGAACCCGCAGGTTTTTCGCACGGTTTTAATAACGGAACCCGTCGCGCAAGACCTCGCCAAGGGTTACGCTAGTAAAGACGCGCTTGAAGACGCCGTCGTTGCGACCGCGCGTCGTCCCGTCGCAATGAGAGCCTTTGCCAAATACTGGGCCAATACCGGCTCGGCGCAATCGGAACTTGAATCGTTCGAAGCGTTTGCCGATAAACTACGCCGCGATCCCGACGAGCGCGTTGCGTTAACTCCCACCCCGGAGTGGCTTCGCGGCGCCGTTGAGAGCGAGCGAATAGAAACGATCGCAACGGCGCGTAAAGGTCAGACGATCTTTCTTGTCGCAGGGGACGCCGCGCGCAATAAATTCATGACGGCGCCTGGCGGCGGTTCGGTTACCTTTGAGATACGTTTGCCGAAGGATTGGGATCAGCTAATCGCGCCGTTTGGTTACGAGCCGCTAGAGCGCTTTGAATCGTCGAACGCTAACGCGCTTCAACCTGCCAAGCGGACAACGGCGCAGGACGACGCCGGAAAGCTTGCCGCGCCCGAGACGCTCGCCGACGGAGAATACCGCGTTATGCCGGCTATGGAACTCGTTACGGAGGAAGGGAGAGTCTATCGCAGCGCCAACGGCGCGACCGCCGCGTGGAGTTACGGCGCCGCCGACGTCGAAAATCTCAACGCGTCCGCGCAATTTGAAGAATTTATGGCGGCGATCTATCCCGGGCGCTCCTTTATCGTTACGGACGGGCTAATTTCCTCCGTCGTTCTTCGTCCTGTCGCGTCGGGGCGGCGCAATAACGGTTCTGCGCTGA
>CADCOO010000133.1 GCA_902803085.1 uncultured Planctomycetota bacterium | reverse complement strand
GTCGTGGAGCGGTATTTCACGGGCACGGTCTCAAATACGGACGCGTGCGTATTGCATTCGTAGAATCCGCGGCAGACGCCCATAAGGAAGAAGAGCGCGTAGACCGCCGCTAGCGAATGCGCCATGCCAATGCAGGCGACGACCGGAGCGCCGATCGCCATAGCGACGAACTGCTGTTTCGGTCGGAAGGTCGGATATTTGCGCGCTACTTTATCGGAAAGAATTCCGCCGACGTAAATAAAAGCAAACGCCGCGACGTGATGCCAGAACATGCCGTTCCATCCGGCGCTCGTTTCGCTCAGATTGAACTTCTCCTGCAGAAACTTCGATACGATATTGAGATAGGCATTGTTAACAAAGACGATCGCGGTAAACCCAACGGTCAGGAGCAACGCCGACTTATTACTAAAGATCATAGAAAGGAATTCGCCAACTCGCGGCTTCTCTTGCGGCGATACCGTTTCGATTTCGGAGCCGTCGCTAAGCTGAACCTTTGCCGGATCTTTAAGGCGGAAGAGCAGCAGGATTCCAATGAGAATACTCACGCCCCCGAAGCCCCAGAACGTACAACGCCAACCGTGGTGTTCGCTAATATACCCTGCGACTCCGCCGCAAAAGATGACGCTCAAGTAGACTGCCGTCTGATGCACGGAAAGCGCCACTGAGCGCGTCTCTTTATGGTACGACGCTATCAAACTTGTCGCCGCAGGACCATAAAACGCCTCCGCTACCGACACTCCTATGCTATTGAAAACGATCATCCCGACGACCCCGGAAACAGAGCCCGTACAGATCGTCGCAATGCTCCAGGCGAAAAGGCAGCCGATCAGCAGTTTACGTTTATTAAACATATCCCCGACGTAACCGGCGAGGGGCACGATAAGCGCCATTAGCGTAAACATGACCGTGCGCGTCATGTAAAGCACATTGTCGGAAATCTGAAATTCGTCTTTAATCGAGTTCGCAACGACCCCGTAAATCGCGCGGTCCGACTGATGGAAAAAATACGCGAGGAATAATATTGCCAGTAATTCCCATCGATACCACGACGGCAAGACTTTTCGTTGGGGAGCTTCAGTAGGAGCGCTCATCTTATAAACTTTCTCTAACCGCGACGCCGCGCGTCGCTTACTGCTGTATGTTGTGTTAATCCTTTTGACGTTACAAAACGTCGCGCAAACGCGCAGCCGCCGTCTCCGGCGAAATCGGATTCACGTCTAGGCCGCAACCGAGTTCAAAGCCCGCCTTCTTAACCAAAGTCGGCGTTATAACCCAGCGCGGTCGAAACGCCTTCAGCGCGTCTGCGAACGGCGCCGACGCGCGATAGGGCGCGTTACGCTGAAAGACGTTGTAATCGAGCGGACGCGAATCGGTCGGTAAATAAACGGTCTTTGCGCGCTGGAGAAGCGCGACGACCTCGCGCGCAAGTTCCGCCAGCTCGTCAAGTTCCGCATCCGCGTAATCTTCAAACGCGCCGTCGAATCGCGGACAGATTTCAATCTGCATCGGCGATCGACTCGCGTAAGGACAGTACGCCAGGAACCGTTCCGTATCGAAAACGACCCGACGTCCGTACCGCAATTCGTTCGCAACGAGTTCGCGCCAATAGGAACGTACGCCGCTAGCGCGCGTAAACTCGTCGAGCCGTCGTAATTCCGCGTTAAGCTCTGGTGGTAGCGAGACGTTCGCCGTAAGCTGACAGTGCGTGTGCGGCTGCGACGCGCCCGCGCTCTCGCCGACGTTCTTAAAGACGAACGCGTACGCAAATTCGCCGATATCGCGCATAACGCGCAAGCGACTGCGAAAGACGCGAAACGCGAGCTTAATTTCAAGGGACGTCATTTCAGACCAGCCGCGACAATGACGATCGGAATCGATTACGACCTCGTGGCGTCCAAACGCCGTTTCCGTGCGATAGAACGCGTTTGGTTCAGCAAGGAACTGCGCGAACGCGCCGCTAAGATCAGCGCGAAGGCTCGCGTTCGAATCGCCCATACTCAGAATCGGGTACATATTCCCCACGACGCGCAGGAACCACTTGCGCCGTTCGCGCGTATCGGGAGTCGGATCCGCAATAAATTCAAAATCGTCGGGCGCGCGTCGCTCCGACGGGACGCTAAGCGCGTTCTCTTTGAGCGCGACGATCTCGACAGCAGGCGTCGTTCGCCGCTCGGCGCCGGGACAGAACGGGCAGTTGGGGTCGTAATCGCTTTGCGCTTTCTTCGTCGCGCACGAACAAGGACTGTCCGAGTTAAAGGGCCGTTCGCCGCGTTCCTCGGCGATAATCGCCCAACGATCCGCCATAGGATCATAGCGATATTCCGAATAGCGCGCGTTTGACCGCGCGCCTAAAGCATGCGTTTCTTCGTTTGACAATTTCAAAGACTTTTCAAATACAAGACGGCGCGCTCAGAGAACGCCGATAAAAAAACCGATCAAGCGTTACGACGGCGCAACGCTTGATCGGCGCGCGTAATCGAGCGAGCCGCGACGCAACTCGCGTCAACCGGCGATCGCGACTAACGCGTTACGGTGTGGTACACTTGCCCCAGGCCGGGAACCTGAATCTTGAAGCGTCCGTTTTCGTCGGGCATATTCCACGGCACGCCGTCCCAGTCGTAGGAGCTCGGACGATAGGACTTGTCGGAGTTGATCGCGTCGTCCCACTTAATCTTCGTTCCGGTATAGCACGCTTCGCGTCCCATAACGCCCATCATGGTCGCCTTCGCCATGTAGTCGCCGTTATTGATCGTGTCAATCTTGCCGCGAATCGACTTATACATCTCGATGTGTTCGAGCGTGTACATATCGGAATCGACGCGCTCTTGCTCGTAGATCACCTTGCCGTCGAGATCGGTAATGCGACCGCGACCAAGGATCGAAGCGAAGCCCTTGGTGCCGGCGAAGTACGCTTGGTTCTCGCCCCAGCAGTTGTCCTGCTGACGGCAGTAGGAGTAGAAGGTCGTGCCGTTCGGATATTCATAAACGCACGCCATGGAGTCGAAAATATCGCCGTATTCCGGCTGCTCCGTACGTTGCATACGCCCGCCAAGACCGTAGCAGGAAACCGGCGGAACGTCGCCCATCGCCCAGAGACCTTTGTCGAGCGTGTGAACGTGCTGCTCAATATTGAAGTCGCCGGAGAGCCACGCGTAGTTGTACCAGTTGCGAACTTGCGCCTTCATTTCCGTGTCGCCTTCGGCGCGCGGACGCGTCCAAAGCTTGCTCGTCAGGTAGGTCAGACGCGCGGAAGTAATATCGCCGATCGCGCCGTCGCAAACGCGTTGCATGACGTCTTTCACATTGAGGTCGTAACGCCAGCAGAGACCGGAAACGAGCGTCGTCCCGTTTTCTTTCGCCTTCGCGGCAGATTCCATTACGGAACGAATTCCAAGAGCGTCGGTCGCGACCGGCTTCTCGCAGAAGACGTGCTTTTTCTGATCGACCGCGTACGCGAGAGAACGATAGCGGAAACCGGGCGCTTCGCAGAGCAGAACGACGTCGGAGGCGTCGACGACGCTCTTGTACGCGTCCAAACCTTCAAAGATACGACCGTCAACGTCGATGCGGTCTTCAAATTGCGTCTTAAGACCCTCGACCGCGCCCTTCGCGCGTTCCATGAAAGCGTCCGCGACCGCGACCAGCTTCGTATTGGGATCCGCGTTGAGCGTATTCACCGCCGCGCCGCGACCGCGACCGCCGCAACCGATAAGACCGACCTTAAGAAGACCGGTTTCCGCCGCGTGAACGCGCGGCGCGCCAAGCGTTACTGCCGCGCCCGCAAGAGCGCTGGCCTTTAAGAAATTGCGTCGAGAAAGCGTCATAATCAATGCTCCGTATTATGATATCAAAGGTGGAAAAGTACGTTTCAAATATAAGCGAAACCGACGCGTCCAGACGATTCGTCGTCGAACGCGTCGGCGTTGTTCTAGCGTTACCGGGTTACCGTGTGATAAACCTGTCCCAGACCGGGAACCTGAATCTTATAGCGACCTTGCTCGTCGGGCGCATTCCAGGGCGTTCCGTCCGGCTCATAGGCGCTTGGCGCGTAGGACTTATCGGAATTGAGCTCGTCGTCCCACTTAAGCTTCTTGCCGGTATAGCATGCTTCGCGTCCCATAATGCCCATCATTGTCGCTTTGGACATGTAGTCGCCGTTGTTGATCGTGTCGATTTCGCCGCGAATCGATTTGAACATTTCGATATGCTCGAGAGAGTACATATCAGACGGAACGTTCTGACGTTCGTAGATCACCTTGCCGTCCAGATCGGTAATGACGCCGCGTCCAAGCGTCGAAGAGACGAACCCTTTCGTACCGGCGAAACGCGCGTTATTCTCGCCCCAGCAATCGTTCTGCTGTCGACAGTAGGAGTAAAGCGTCGTACCGTTCGGATATTCGAAGACCGCCGCCATGGAGTCGTAGATATCGCCGTACGCGGGCTGTTCCGTACGCTGCATACGGGTTCCGAGTCCGTAGCAAGTTGCGGGGGGAACGTTATGCATCGCCCAAAGCGCTTTGTCGAGCGTATGAACGTGCTGTTCAACGTTAAAGTCGCCGGAGAGCCACGAGTAGTTGTACCAGTTGCGAACCTGCGCCATGAGCTCCGTGTCGTCTTCCGCGCGCGGACGCGTCCACAGCTTACCGCCCATAAAGGTCAGGCGCGCCGACGTAATCTCGCCAATCACGCCGTCCAGAACGCGCTCCATAATATCCTTGACGTTCAGATCGTAACGCCAACAGAGTCCAGAAACGAGCGTGAGCCCCTTCTCCTTCGCGATTTCCGTCGACTTCATTACTGAACGCACGCCGGGCGCGTCCGTCGCAACCGGTTTTTCGCAAAAAACGTGCTTGCCTTGCTCGACCGCGTAACGCAACGAACGATAGCGGAAGCCGGGCGCCTCGCACAGCAGAACGACGTCGCAACAATCGACGACTTGCTTGTAAGCGTCCAAGCCGGAGAAGATTCGACCTTCGACGTCGACGCGACCTTCAAACTGCGTCGCGAGACCTTCCGCCGCGCCTTGCGCCTTCGGAAGGAACGCGTCCCCAACCGCATAAAGTTTTGTATTCTCGTCGGCGGAAAGCGCGTTTACCGCCGCGCCGTTCCCGCGGCCGCCGCAACCGATAAGACCAACTTTCAGCTCGTTGCGCTCGCCAGCGTGCGCCGCGCGATACGTCAAACCCGTAAAAAGCGTGCCTGCTATCGTCTTCGAATTTAAAAATACTCGTCTTGTCTTCTGGGACATAATGATCTTCCATTCTATGCGGAACGCCCGCGTTCAGGTTAAAACGACTCTTCGGCGCGCGTCGAACGTCGCCGAACGCTACTCACACAAAATTGTATCGACTGAAAAACTCGCTTGCAAGACGTCGACCGATTTTTTTTGCAAGAGTCGCGCAATTTCACTTTCGCACGGGAATCTTCGTCTTCGGATACCGACGTAAAATTTCAGACACGACCTCTTTGAGCGCCGCGTTTGTACCGACGCCTTCTCTGCCCTCGATCGTCTCGACCCCGTTCCAATCGCAAAACGCGCCGCCAGCTTCGTGAAGAATCGTCATGAGCGGCGCCGCGTCCCAGATCTCAAAAAAGGGATCGATCATTATTTCCGCGCGACCGGTCGCGACGAGATAATAGCCGTACGCGTCCCCCCAAGTGCGCGTCAGACGGCACTTCTCCTCCAATTCGTCGTATGCGCCCTCGCGACCGACGAGATCGAAATCGTAGCAGTCGGTTGTAAGAAAGAGCGCGTCTTTCAACTGGTCGACCTGCGAAACGCGAGCGGGACGCGTCTTCGAGTCGTCCGCAAAGATTTCCCAAGCGCCCTCGCCTTTGCCTCCCCACACGCCGCGACCGAGCGCAGGAACCCAGATCACGCCGATTACGGGCTCGCAATTATACTGAACGCCGACGAGATTCGAATAAATCGGAACGCCGTGAATAAAGGATTTCGTACCGTCGATTGGGTCGAGAATCCAGCGCCATCCAGAATTTCCGGGCCGATCCTCCATCTCTTCGCCGAGAATGGCGTCGTCGGGAAATCGCTCGGCAATAATGCTTCGCGCAAGCTCTTCAGCGCCGCGATCGGCGCGCGTAACCGGGGTATGATCCTCCTTCTCCTCAATGTCAAGGGTCGGCGAATCGAAGTATTTGAGGGTAAACGCGCCCATCTCGCGCGCTATGCTGACCGCTAAACGACAATGTTCTTTCATACGTGAAATCCTTCTTTCATCAGTGGCGACTCAACCCGTCTGATCGCGCGGTTGTTCTCAATCATTGTAACGCGCCGGGCGCCTCCGTCAAGAAAGCGTTAGGCGAAGAGTTCTCGTCAAAAAAGTACAAAAGCGCTTGCAATAGGGCGCCGCCAACGATAGAATGATCCCGTCGCTATTACGGGTCGCGTCCGTAAAGCAAAAGTAAACCGTCGTAAATCATAAATCCAACTCAGGGGAATTTTCATGAGAAACAGCAATATTTCACGTCGTTCTTTCCTGTCCAGCGCGGCCGTCGGCGCCGCGTTCTCCGCGCTTGCCAAACCGATCGTCTCTTTCGCAGACGACGCTCCTAACAAGCCGCAAATCCAGGGATTCGACGAAACGGATACCGACGTCGATCCGAACGCCGCCTGGGAACCTTTTACCGACCGCAAACTGAGGATGGGAATCGTCGGATTCGGCCTATGCCAATTCGGCGCGCAATTCGGACTACAAAACCATCCGAACGTCGAAGTCGTCGCGGTCAGC
>CADCOO010000132.1 GCA_902803085.1 uncultured Planctomycetota bacterium | reverse complement strand
GGGCTCGACGCCGTCAAGGCGATTTACGACGAGGAGAAAGCGTCTGGCAAGAGTCAAAGTCGCATTTCTTACGCGCTCTTCGTTTCGCTCATGAGCCGACTTCAAGACGCGAAGTCCGACGACGATTATAAGGCGATTGGCGCCGACGTCGTCGCGAATTTGGACAGTAGCGAACCTGCAATGATCATGCGAATTACGCATACGCTGCTCCGCGCCGCGCCGAACGCAGTCGCGAAGGACGTCGTCGAACAGGTCGTTAAGGCCTACGGCGCCTCGGAAGACGTAATGGAACAAGCGATTGCGAAAATGCTCGAAGGATCCCTCCGCTTTGCGACTTTAGTCGGGAACGAAATGAAGGTCGAAGGCCTCTATCTCGATAAGACGGAGATCGATTGGAATTCCTATCGCGGCAAGGTCGTTCTCGTCGACTTCTGGGCGACCTGGTGCGGACCGTGCCTCGGGGAAATCCCGAACGTACAAGCGCTCTATGAAAAGTATCACGCCGCCGGGTTCGAAGTTCTCGGATACAGCGTCGACCAAGACCTCAAAGCGCTCGAAAAATTCGAAGAAGAGAGGAAGCTGCCTTGGAAGACCGCGTCCGAAAAGCTTTCCGTCGAAGCGAAAGAGAATGGCGGTAAAGAGTACGTCAATCTTTCGGAATACTACGGTATCTCCGCTATTCCAACGATGGTGCTCGTCGGCAAAGACGGCAAGGTCGTTAGTACGAGCGCTCGCGGCGAGGAACTCAAGCGACTTCTTAAAGAGCAGTTCCCCGATGTGAAATAACGTTCGCGAATACGTCGTTAAATCCCATGAATAAGCCGAATCGCGCTCGTCCAGAGTCGCGATTCGGTTTTTTTATCCGCCGATTTCTCTTGATTTGCGAAATCGAACGTTTATAATCAGGTCGGTTTGCGCGAAAAGGTTTCGCGGCGAACCGACGCCCCCTTAACAACGCGCGTTGCGCGCTAAGGAGAACGATATGACGACGACTCTTGTTCGAATTATAACGCTGTGCATGGCGGCGCTCGCCGTCGCTCTACCGGCGCGTGCGGAAAACGCCCCAACTCCGGACGAACTGGAACGCGCGGTCGCCGAGCAGGATCTCGACGACGTTCCCGACGGACTTGCGCCCGACTTTTACGTTGCGCTACTCAATCGCGTTCTCGACGAGACGCGCCGGTTGACGTCGACGCGATACCTCTACGACTACGTCGACGCGTTCGACGCGATCGATCGGAATCTGGAAGGGCAAACGGCAGAGAAGTACGTCGACGCGCGCGAGACGGCGTTTCAAAGGCGCGTCCGAGCTTTCAGCGCGCTCAAAGATTTCGGGGAGCTCGAAGCGACGCTTGAACGAGAACGCAAACGAGGCGACGCCGAGCGGTTTCAACTCGCTTATTACGAGTTTAAACGCACGCGAATTTATAAGAGCTGGCAGAATGAGGATTGGGACGTCATTCGAAAGACGGCACACGACGTCGTCGACGATTTCGCAAAGGGCGATATTGACGTCAGGGTCTTTTCCAACTTGCAGACGTCTCTCTTTATGCTCGATTCTGAGATTGGTCGCGATATGCGCGCGCGGGCGCTTGAACTTCTTCAAGACGCGACGGACGAGGAATCGCGCCAATTCTGCGAGCGCATGGCGGCGCAAGAGCGATTTGACTCGCTTGTCGGCGCCGAGCTTGAACTAGAGGGGATCTATAGCGACGGCTCGATGTTCAACTGGAAGGATTATCGCGGCAAAGTCGTAATTGTCGACTTCTGGTCGACGCATTGCGGTCCCTGTTGCGCGGAGCTGCCGGAGCTCGTTAAACTCTACGAAAAGTATGCGGAACGCGGGCTCGTATTTCTTGGGTTTAGTTTCGACGAAGACGTCGACGAATTGAACGCGTTCACGAAAAAACAATCGTTGCCGTGGAAACAAATCTCGCGGGCGCTCTCAATTCAGTCTGCGGAGGCGCGCGGCGAATCCTTCCAGGACGCTTCGAAGTATTACGATATTCGAGTCGAACCGACGAAAATT
Source organism: uncultured Planctomycetota bacterium (assembly GCA_902803085.1). Classification (GTDB taxonomy): domain Bacteria; phylum Planctomycetota; class Planctomycetia; order Pirellulales; family Thermoguttaceae; genus RUG369. Next base: position 7 of record CADCOO010000132.1, on the reverse strand, counting down.
ATCGTCG
>CADCOO010000131.1 GCA_902803085.1 uncultured Planctomycetota bacterium | reverse complement strand
TCGAAAAGTCCTAAAAGCACGCCCGAAGGGATTCGAACCCCCAACCCTCGGTTCCGAAGACCGATGCGCTATCCAATTGAGCCACGGGCGCTACTTCGCCGATCTTACGACCGCCAAGCTCGGTTCATTATAATCCTTTTATTACGGTTGGCAAGGGGATTTTTTTTGATCGATCGAAAAAACGATTTCGCCTGACGACGGCGCTTACCCCGCTTGCGCGAGATCGATTTGCCGCGCCGTTTCCAGTAAATCGAACGGCTTTTCGTTTTCGCGATAGGAAACGATAATGTCGGCGAATGTTTCTTGCTGTTCCACGCGCGCGTAACCGTGCCGCACGAGTTCGAGGATCGCTAAAAAAATCCCGATGAGCGTCGCCTTTCTATCGGCGGCGGCGAACAACGCGGTAAAGCGGACGCTGCCCTCGCGTTTGATTCGGGAATAGACTCGCTGAACGTGAACTTCAGTCGGCGTGTCCTCGCGCTTCATCGAGTGCTTAAAAACAGGCGCCTTCTCGCGTAGAATCCTGCCAAAGGCGCCGACGAGATCCCAGAGCTCGACGTTTTGAATCGGCTCTTCTGCGAAATTTCTCGCCCTAACGGGAACGTCGTTAGCCAGTCTCGGGTAGCGCCGCTGCCATCTTCGTCCACGCTCTTCGAGCATTCCCGCGTTTTCGCAGAATTTTCGATATGCGAGCAGTTGGACGACAAGATCCTTGCGTGGATCTTCGATCTCTTCCGATTCGCGCTCCTCCTCGCACGGCAACGCCTGGAACGACTTTATTTCAATGAGCATACTCGCCATCGTAATAAAGTCGCCGATCGTCTCAAGATTGAGCGCCTCCAACGCCTCGATAAAGAGTAGAAACTGGTCCGTAACCTCCGCAATTGGAATATCAAAGACGTCCAGCTCCCGTTTGCGCACAAGGTACAAAAGGAGATCGACCGGACCGCAAAAGGCGTCGAGCTTAACGGAAAACATCGCGCTATCCCTCCCTGGAAAAGACGCTCTCTCTGCAATACGCGCCGATCGCTACGCCGAAGCGCGACGACTCGCGTCTTCAAATTCGCTGAATTCAAAATCGGTCGCCGCTCGATTGGTCCGCTCGCCCGCGCGCGCGCGTCCCAACGCCAACGACGTCGATTCGAGCGCGCCGCCAAGCGCGTTCGCCGCACGCCTCGCTTGCAACGTGAGCGCTTCGAGCTCTGCGCGCTTGGCGTCAAGTTCCGCATTCACGCGCCGACTTAATTCCTCAAGATCGCGTTCGCGTCGGTCTAGCTCCTCGCAGACCTCGCGCGCCGACGCGTGCGCGCGTTCCGTGCGAGCGCCAAAATAGTGAAATAACGAGCCCAGCGTGATCGCGCCGCCCAAAGACGTCGCGCCGAGCGATAATAATACTAACGACTGCATTGTTACTCGCTTTATTAAAAACGAACCGATTTCAAGACGCGTCCCTGCGTCTCGATCGCGCGCATTATAGCGATTTGTGCCGCGGCGGGCAAGACGTCTTTTTGCGTCGACCGTTTGCCTTTTGAGTCAATTTGCGCTACTATAGTCAATAAACGCCGCTCGTCGTTATTTCGCGCGGTAAAATCAAAAATTCAGAGGATCCGTCGCTCATGAAACTGAACTATCTTCTTCGAATAATCGCGCTCGCGTCCTTCGCGCTCGTACTTTCTTCTATTGACGCCGTCGGCCAAGAGCGCGCGGCCGTTCAAATCGACTCCGATTTTCCTGGCGGCAATATTATCGTCGACTCCGTCTCGCCGGACGGGATTGTTACCCTCCAGCCCGACCTGCGCGATACCGAAGGCGATTGGTTCTACACCGCCTTTCGCGTGCGCAACGCCCAAGGGCAAAAGCTAACTTTTCAATTTACAACCGCCAATAAAATCGGCCCGCGCGGACCCGCCGTCTCGTCCGACGCCGGCGCGACTTGGCGCTTCTTGTCGACTACCCCCGACGCCGACTCGCAACGCTTCGAATACGCCTTTGCGCCCGAAGAAAACGAAACCTATTTCGCCCTCTGCCCACTCTATACCCGCGCTAATTGGCTGGCCTTTCTCGAACGATTTCGCAACCGTCCTGAGTTCCTGCCCGGCGTCTTGTGTCAGGCGCGCGACGGCTCCGACGTCGATATGCTCGAAATAACAACGAAAGACGGTAAAACGGCGCGTTTTGCCGTCGCTATGACGGCGCGTCATCACTGCTGCGAGGCGGTCGCCAGCTTTGTTCTCGAAGGCGTTCTCGAAGGCGTTATGGCGGATGATCAGGACGGCGAGTGGTTGCGTGAAAACTGCAGGTTCTTCATCGTTCCCATGGTCGACGAACCGGGCGTCGAGGCGGGCGACCAGGGGAAAAATCGTCGTCCACACGACCACAATCGCGACTACGCCCAGGAAATTTACCCGTCGGTTCGCGCGCTCAAAGCGAAAATCGTCGCCGACTTTGCCGAGACTCCACTCGTCTTTCTCGATTGGCACGACCCATGGATTCGCGGCGGGGAATACAACGAACGAATTTACGCGCCCGCCTCCGACGACGAAAATGCGACCCTTGCGCTCAAAGAGTTCTCGCTCGAACTCGAACGAGAACAGCGAGGAAAAACGCTGCCCTACGAAGAATCCTATAACCTCCCCTTTGGCGTCGCGTGGAATACCAATAGCAACTACGAACGCCCCGACGGCGAACGTCCGACTCTTTCCTCCAAATACTGGGCTATCACGCTCCCCAATACGATTCTCGCGACGACCTACGAAATTCCCTACGCCAACGCGAGCGACGTCGAAGTTACGCCCGAGGCGGCGCGCGAATTCGGACGTTCCGCCGCCAGAGCGTTGCGACGCTATTTGCAGAAAAAAGACGAGACGAACGAGAATCCGTCCTCCCCCAATAATTAACCGTCGCCGACGAGTTTCGCTTGTCAAATCGGTAGTGATTGCGTATAATATAGGACGGCGCGCGACGCGCGAATTAATGGAATTCGTCGCG
>CADCOO010000130.1 GCA_902803085.1 uncultured Planctomycetota bacterium | reverse complement strand
TCTTCGGCGCCCGGAGCATAAAACTTCGCGCCGCATTCCGCGCACGTCAGTTCACGTTCCGCCGCGACGTCGAGCGTAGGCGCGTGATAATGACCGTTAGGACACCGATGGCTAGCAAGTCGCGAATACATAAGGCGCAGACTATTAAGTAGTTCCGTACCCGTCCCGAAAGTCGAACGAATTCCGCCTGCGCCGGGACGCTGATGTAATGCGAGCGCGGCGGGCACATACAAAACTTCGTCGACGTCCGCTTTAGCCGCTTGCGTCATCCGGCGGCGCGTATAAGTCGAAAGCGCTTCTAGATAACGACGCGATCCCTCCGCGTAAAGAACGCCTAACGCCAGCGACGACTTACCCGATCCGGAAACGCCCGCTATTCCGACAATACGATTGAGCGGAATTTCAACGTCGACGTTCTTCAGATTGTGAACGCGCGCGCCGCGTATGACGATCTTTTCAGGGGGTAACGGGCGTTTGGACATGAGAACTGTTCCTATAGAATAAAGGGCGAAGCTGGCGTAAGCGTGTTAGAGAACGCTTACGCTCCTACCGGAACGACGGGAAACTTCGTTACGGTCTATGAAGGCGCCAACTCAGTCGGGACGAAAGCGCGGAGGCAATTACGAGCAGTTTAAACCTCGCGCGTTATCGAACTCCAATCCGTTTCATAGGGGCAAAGACGATAACGCGCTTCTTTCACGACCTCCAAACCGATACAAATTGCAACGAGTTACGCCATAGTCCGACTTATAACACCGCGACCGCCGTCAAAATCGCCAGCGCGAGCAGATTCCGAGCGCTCATTTCGTATACGCGCGTAAGCTCCGAACCTTCGCGTAACGCCGCGAGACGACGCCATGCGATAAGATGGAGGGCCGTGTAGCAAACGATCGTAATCGTTGCAAAGACGATCGAAACGTTGCGACGCGCGCAGAAGACGGCTATCAGTAGCGCGATCGCCAGCAGACCGTTGACGAGGTAGAAATAGCGACCGAATCGCTCGCCGAAGATCGCGATCGACGTATACTTTCTATGGAGACGATCCTGATCGCGATCGCGGTAATTGTTCGCAACTAGCACATTGTCGCATACGATCCCGATCGCCAGTCCGACGAGCGCCATCTCCCACGAAATAACATGCGTCTGCAAATAGTACGTAAAAACGACGGGCGTCACGCCAAAGAACGTTACGACCGCGACGTCCCCTAACCCATAGTACGCCATCGGTTTCGGTCCGCAACTATAAAAAACGCTCGCCAAGCACGAGACGATCCCTACGACAAGAATCAGCCAGCCGCCGTAATAAATCGTTCCCAATCCGAAGCAACAGGCGACCGCAAGACAACCAAATCCAGAAATCAGCGCGCATCGCACCGAAATCCAACCCTCGACAAGCGCGCGAATCGGACCGCCAGGCTCGTCGATATCGACCCCGCTGCGATAGTCGGCGTAGTCGTTTATGAAGTTCGCAGCAAGCTGCGCAAAGATCGCAAACCCAAGACAGCAGATCGCCGGGACGATCTTAAAAGCGCCGTCGACGTCTTGAAGATCGCGCCATGCGCTCGCAAGAGCCACGACGACCGGCGCCGTCGCCGCCGCCAAAGACTGCGGGCGCGACGCCAAAAACCATCGGAGAAACGCGCTCTTCGGCGCTGCTGTTTTCTCTAATTTAGCCATAACTTTACTTTCTCTCTAGCGCTTTGCTCGCGCGATCTAAATACGTGCCCGCTTCTCGGCGCATACGCTCCAAGTCGTCGGGCGAACTACCGTTATACCTTGTCGTGCCAGCGTCCTCGGAGGACGCTCGGCGCGCGCTCGACGCGTCCAACGCCAAACGCTCGCGCAACGCCGTTTCCAGTTCTACGCGCGGACGTTTCGTTACTCGTTGCAACAGTATGAGATACTCGACGTCTTGCTCGCCGCGTCGATACGCCTTTAAGCGCAACGACGGCGCGACCTTGCCGCCGCTCGCGTCGCTCGGAGGATAAAGAATTGCGAGAGGGTCGCTTTCGCGCCATGAGTCGGAATTGCCGATCGTCTGCCAAGGAACGACGCCTCCGGCGCCGGACGACCATGCGTCAAGTTGCCACAAGACGGGCTGATACGCCGATTCGTGCGGAGGCGCCGTTTCGCCATAGGTGAATA
>CADCOO010000129.1 GCA_902803085.1 uncultured Planctomycetota bacterium | reverse complement strand
TCTGGCGATCAGACCTCGGGTAATCAGACCTCTGGCGACCAAACCTCTGGTAGCCAGACCTCCGGCGATCAGACCTCGGGCGGGAGTACTACTGAAGGATCGAACGCCGTTCTCGATCAGACGGCGCCCGAGTCGTTTGACGAGGCGACTCCGAGCGCGCAACGCGCCGCGTTGAGCGCCTATTTCGCCGTTGCGCAGCAGGACGACGAGAACGACGATATTTTCTTCGGCTATACGAATTAGCGTTTGCGATCCCACAGGAATAGCGCGCGCTTTGAGGCGCCGGCGACTTCCAACGTCATGTAGTAAGGTCTGCGTTAAAACGAATCCGTTGCGTTATAGCAAGCGCAACGCGCATAATAAAAAAAATTCGCGTTATCGCCCGGGCGCCCGCAGGGGGCGTCGCGTTCGATAACGCGGTTTTTTATTTTGTTATGCAGCGGGTTTGGTTCGTTGCGTTGCGAATGGTTGGGGAAGTTTATTGTGCGTTTCCCAATTGCGAACCGCGGGACCGACTCGAACTATGGGTGCAAAAAAAATCCGTCGACCCGCTTGGTTGCGGATTGACGGCGCCTTCGTTTACCATGACGTTTATGGCGAGCAAGAACGCACATAACCGACGAAGCCATTGTCGCCAGGTCGGTTACTTGCAACTTGCATACGTGAAGCGAATTACTTCTTCTTCTCGTTATGAAGAGTGTGCTTGCGCAGTTTGGGGCAATACTTCATCAGCTTGAGCTTTTCGCCGCCCGGCTTCCGACGGACGATGTAGTTGTATTCCCCCGTCTCTTCGCACACGAGGTAGACGGTTTCAGCCTTTTTCTTACTTTTACCTGCCATGGTTCTTCCCTTGGTATATTATCGTTCAGGACGTCGCGCGGCGACGTCGTTACTTGCTACTAAACGATCGCGCAATTTCGCCAACGCGCTATTGCGTCATTGTAGCGCCTTTTCTGGTTATTTCAACCCTCAGTTGGGAAATTTTTCAATATTTTGACGACAAAGGTCTCTTTGTGAATTTAGGTAAAATCTCTCTCCGACTCCCAGCGTTCGGATTGGGCTTTTGAACGTGTATAGCGTTTTACAAAATGTCCATTTTGTCCATTTAAACATTCACGAGGCGGAATTGCAGGGGGATTTTTAACTTTTTTTCAAATTGCGACCATTTATCTTTGATGAAAGAGTTTTCTTTTTGGCGCTTTCTCGTTAAAATGAAGTTGCGGTTTCTCGCTTTCAAGCGGGAAACGAACGAAAAGTATTGACATACTCGTTGCGACGGCGATTGGCAAGGAACGCCGAGGCGACGAACGGGACGGCAGCGTATTATGAACGACAACGATAAGAATCAGGGCGACGGTTTGAACGGCGGCGCGGGCGCGTCGTCGGGACGAACGCCGGATAAGTACGGCGACGTCGTTCAGTCGATACTCGGCGACCTCTCTCCGGACGCGGTAAATTTGCGCGCTACGATCGCGCAGCGCGCCCCCTATGCGAGTCCTCAGCAGGTCGAGCAGATAGCCAACGCCGTCCAGTCGCGACTCGGATCCGCCGCTCTGACTCCGGAAGCCGACGCCGTTATTAACGACGTTCTCGCCGCTCTCGGCGCGTCCGGCGCCTTTAATCAGCCGGCGCCGACGAATCAGCCGCCTGGGTACGCGCCCTATTCGCCGTACCCGCAGTATCCCGGCGCGCAGCAGTATCCTTATCCGCAATCGCAATATCCCGGCGCGCAAAGTCCTTATCCCTATCAGCCGACGCAGCCGCAGTATCCTTATCGCAACGCGCAATCTCCGCCGCAACAAGGTTACCCGCTGCCGAACGCTTTCAACTACATTCCGCAACAGCCGACGCAAGGGTGGGGCGCGCCCGGTCAAGGGACGCCTCCGGCGTTCCCCTACGCGCAACCTCCGCAAGCGCCCCCGTACTATTCTCAACAGGGTTACGCGCAGCCGCCCCAGCAGAATTACCAACAGCCGCAGGCGCAGCAACCGAACGCGCCCTTCTCCTACGGCGCCGCCTACAACGCGCCGCAACCGACCTCCGACTGGAGCGCGCTCGCTCAGACGAGTCCGGCGCAAACGACGCCAACGGTTCCAACGACTCCAACCTCTCCTCCGACGCCAACGTCCCCGACCGCGACTACAACCGCGACTCCGACGCCCGTCGAACCGAGCGCGAGTCAAGCGCAACCTCCGACGGTCGCGACCGGCGTCGAGCCGAAGTCTGAGCCAAAGCCCGGCGCGAAGCCTGTCAAGCCTGTCGAGTCGACCCCCGCTCCGGCTGCGGCGAGCGGCGCGAGTTCGCACGCGGCGGCGAAAAAACCGTCCCGCTCGCACAAAAAGCCGAGCGAGCCGACGCGACAAGCGAGTCAAACTCCGCAGACGACCAAGCCGACCGCTAGTCGCGGAACGACGAACGCGACGGAGAAGCCCGCCGCGCCGCAGTCTTCGACTCATTCCGAACCGCGCGCCGACCGCGCGCACGCGCCCAAGAGCCGACGAGAGCAGACGCAACAGGCGCCGCCTATCCCAGCGCCGCCCCCGATACGCGCCCCGCGCGCGGAACGACCGGCGCCGGGACCGCGAACCGAGTCGCTTTCGGACGATCTTGCGTCCCTTGCGGCGGCGAGCGTAGCGCGCAAACCGGCGACGTCCGATCTTTCGGCGCTCAGCGCGAGCGCTGGCGTCGCGGCGATCAATCTCAACGCATTGCGTTCGACGAGCGCGGGCGCCGTTTCGACCGACGCGTTTCTTCAGCTTCTCGGGCGTCGCGCGCCGAAGCAGAACGTGAGCGCGTCGACTCTGGATCTGCTCAACGATCAGTCGACCCTTGAAAAAGCGAAGGAAGACGCGCCGATGTGGCTCATGTCGATCGCGCTTCATATTGCGATCGCGCTACTGCTCGCGTTGCTCGTCTGGAAGACGCCGATTAAAAACGCATTTGAGGTCGTTTCCGAGCC
>CADCOO010000128.1 GCA_902803085.1 uncultured Planctomycetota bacterium | reverse complement strand
CGGCGCCGGAAACGGAAGTCGACAATACGGTAGTCAATTCTGAAGAGGAACCGTTCCGCGAATCCTTCCAAGCTGTTCCGCGCGACGCATACGCTACGCAAACCTATTTAGAAAAGAACCTGCCCGCCGACGAACCGGAGCCGACGGCGCAAGGGGCGCGTCTGACGACGCAATCCCTCGAATCGACGTCGCTCTCAGAAGAAGAGAAACGCAATCTGATTATCGAGGATATTCGCATTTCCGGACTGGAAATGTCGACGCAACAGTTTAACAAAATCGTTAGGACGCGTATCGGAGCGAAATTCAATCAGCAGCGTCTAGAAGAGGACAAACGCGCGCTAATTCAGACGAAACAGTTCATCGACGTAGAGGTCTCGACCTCCTACTCTGCCGACAATCCTGGTAAAGTCGTCGTCAACTTCGACCTCACGCCGCGACGTATGATGCGGTATATCAAAGTCGTCGGCAATCGCCTCATTTCGAAGCACGACATTCTAGAAGAGCTTGGCATGCGTCCCGGCGAGTCGCGCATGGACCCGTACGAAGTCGAAAACGGACGAATTCGCATTATTGAGTTCTATAAGAGCAAAAACTACGGCGAACCGCACGTTGAAATTCTGCGCGGCGATCATCCGGACGACGTCGGCGTCGTCTATCTCATCGACGAAGGACGACGACAGCGCGTGCTGCGTACGAAATTCGTCGGCAATACGGTCGTGTCCGAAGCGCGTCTGCGCAGTCTCGTCGACGTTAAGCCCGGCATTCTCTACTTCATCGGCGGAGCGTTTACCCGCGAACGACTCGATTCCGACGTTCAAAAACTTCTGGAATACTACCGCAATCTCGGCTACTTCGACGCGCGCATTGATCGCGAGTACGAAGAAAGCGCGTGGTTCGGCGGGCTCGGCAAAGACAACGCATGGGTCTCCGTTCGCTATATTATTAACGAAGGTCCGAGATACAAAATTCGCAATTTCCTCTTCAGCGGCAATCGCGTCGTCTCGACGAAAGAGTTGAAAGAGAAGCTCAAGGTCAAATCGGGACAGTATTACGACTTCGGCGAAATTGAAGCGGATCGCATCGCGTTGCGCTACAAGTACCAGGATCTCGGGTACGTCCGCGCCGATATTACGCCGAACCAGGTCTTTACGGACGAAGTCGGCGTCGTCGATATTCGATACGATATCGTCGAAGACCATCGCTACCGCGTTAAAGAGGTTATCGTCGACTACGTCGGCGGTAAGAACCAAAAAACCGTCGACGCGCGCACGAAGCTGCCAGTCGTTCTCAATCAGCTTGATATTACCCCGGGCGAACTGCTCAACGGCAAGAAGATCAGAATGAGCGAAACGACGTTGCGTCAATCCGGACTCTTTAACGACAATCCCGCCGACGGACAACTGCCGGAAATAGCCGTTATTCCGGATGAATCGCGCTCCTACGTTCTCCAAAAGAAAGGGGACGCGCAATACGTAAAAGAAGCGCGACGCCCCGACGACGAGAAGAAGAAGTCAAAAGACGGCGAGACGAAAGACGCGACGACGCGCGGACAGAATCCGCAACGGATTTCACGCGGACAGTCGAACGAGGTCAGTCTCCAACCGATCTCCTATCCGGGCGAGCGTTACGTCTCCTACGACGCCTCGCGGCGCTCTGAAAGTCAGACCGCGCAAAGGAATGCAAACGCGCCGAGCAACGTCGGTTTCCAATCGTACGGTCCGAGCGCGGGGAACGGCGCGCCGTCAAACGCGAACGTCGCAGTTCGCCAGGTCGCGCCGGTTGCGGACACGACGCCTAAACGAACGACTCCCTCCGGTCCTTTTACGTGGACGTTTGGTTGGCTCCAGCCGCAGTACCCCGAGCTCATTCGCGGTCAATCGCGCTCAATTCCGGCGGGCTTCTCGACGGTTTCGACGCAAGGGGATTCCGGCGCGAGCTCGGCCGGCGAATATCAGCCGTACGCCTCCAATCCTGCGCCGACGACGTCGCAGTATTCGACGGGCCTGGACTATGCGAATTACGAGTCCGCGAATCTGCTTAATCCGAGTCAGGCGCTCAATTCCGCGCCAAGTCCCGCGCCGTACGTTACTTCAGGCGACGTCGAAACGGCGCCCGGCTTCTCCGACGGCATCTACAACTCCTTCGGACAAGAAGTTCTACCGCCAACTTCGCCGGATGAAGACGAAATCTACGACGGAACGGTTCTCGTTAAACTTCAGGAAGGTCGAACGGGTATGTTCCAGGCGTCGATCGGGGTTAATTCCGACTACGGTCTCGTTGGCAACGTGAGCTTTACGGAACGCAACTTCGATCTATTCCGTCCGCCGACCGCGCTCTTCCGTTGCGACGGGTGGAAAGACGCGTTCCGGGGCGGCGGACAGGTCTTTAATATCCAGGCGAGCCCCGGTACGAGCGTACAGAGCTATCGCGTTTCGTGGGACGTTCCAAACGTCTTCGATACGAAGTACCTCTTCGGCGTTACGGGTCTTTACGGCGAGCACTCTTTCGACGAATGGTTCGAGGCGCGTTACGGCGGCGAACTCCGCGTCGGGCGCCAGTGGACGAATCGTTTCAGCACGACGCTCAACGCCGGTATTTACAACGTTAAGATTAAGAATCCCGCCGTGCCCTTTGTTCCGGATTTGAACGCGGTTCTCGGCAAGAACCGACTTTACAATATCGGTCTCACCGCGACTTACGACACGCGCAATCATCCGTACTCTCCTTCGGCAGGCTACCTGCTCAAGGGCTCCTTCGAACAGGCGTTCGGCGACTATCAGTTCCCGCGCGTTTCGCTCGACGCGCGCTATTACAAAACGTTGCGCAAACGCGTCGACGGAACTGGACGCTGGGTCTTGGGTCTGTCGAGCCGCATGGGCTGGACGGGCGACAAGACGCCAATCTTCGAACGCTACTTCGGCGGCGGCTCGACAAATCTGCGCGGGTTCGAGTATCGTGAAGTTACGCCGCGCTACCTGCAGACGGGCTTCGGCGTCGGCGGCAAATTTGAGTTCTATAATACGGCGGAGTTGTATATTCCGGTCTCTGGAGGCGACGCGTTCCAATTCGTCGTCTTCTGCGACACGGGTACGGTCTCCGAGAAGATCAAGAATTGGGGTCGCTACCGCGTCGCGCCTGGCGTCGGGCTACGCTTCTCGATTCCAATGCTAGGTCCCGCGCCGTTGGCTCTCGACTTTGCGTTCCCGGTCAATCGCGATCCGAACGACGTCCGCCAGGTCTTTACTTTCAATCTTAGCGGCTCGCGTTAAGAAAAAGTTCCAAGACGCCCAACGAAAAAGGCAAAACTCACTCTTCCGAGTTTTGCCTTTTTCTACTTCAGCGAGCCGTCGTTTTTTTAGACAAACGGGAAGACGCGACTCAATATCAGAATAATTACGAATCCACAGCAGCCCAACAGCCCGGTGCCAAGCGTCCACACCTTCAGACAATCGACTTCAGAAACGCCCGACGAACGCGAAAAGACGCAGAATCCACTGTCGTTCATCCAGCTTGCGACCGAGGAACCGACTCCAATCGTCGCGACCAAATACGCTGGATTGCATCCGAGCGCGTCCCCAGTTAGGTTCATCGCCGCAAAGATCGACGCCGACGTTATCATCGCCGTCGTACTCGAACCCTGCGCCGTTTTCAGCGCCGCCGTCGCAATAAACGCAAAAACGAGCGCCCAAACGCCCGAAAGAGAATAAGCGCTAAAAAGCGCTTCAATCCGGTCGCCAATTCCCGACTCGCGCAGCATCGCTCCGTACGCGCCGCCCATCGCCGTAATAAGAATTATCGTACCCGCCATAGTGAGCGCGGCGCTAATCTTATGACTGAGTTCCGAACGCGTCGTCGGACGTTGGCGCGACGCGAGCGACGTGAGCGCCGCTATTATTGCGGCGACGCCGAGCGCGACGTTGGCGGAGCCGAGAAAGATCGCCGTCTTAACGAAACGATTATTCTCTCCAAACCGTTCGGCAACGGAGTCGATCGAAAGAACCGACGCAAACACAATGAGTACGACGGGCGCGACGATCGGAGCAAGCGCAAGCCAGAGGGGTGGAAGCTCTTCGGCGCGCGGCAGCGCGGCGCTCGAGACGTCCGAGTCGACGTTCTTACTTTCGAGCTCGTCCGCAACTTCCTGTAAAATAACCGGATTTGGAAGAATTCGATTCATGAGCCACGCGAGCGCAATCGCAACCGGACACATGCAGACGCCGACCATAATCCCAATTCCCATGGCGACGTTAAGCGGAACGCCGAGCGTGTCGGCAACCACAATCGGACCGGGCGTCGGCGGAATCACGGTGTGTGAGATCGTCGCGCCGAGTCCGACCGCAAGGAGATAGAAGACGTAATTGCGCCTCACCGATCGATAGAGCGATTTTGCGAGGGGCAGGAGGAGATAGAAGGTTGCGTCGTAAAAGACGGGAATCGACAGAATAAAAGCGCCGCTCGTCAGCGCGACCGGCGCGCGTTTTTCGCCAAAGAGGCGCAAGCACGCAAGAACGATTCGGTCGGCGGAACCATTGTCCGTCATGAGCTTGCCGATTAGCGCGCCGAAGACGATGAGGAGCGCAATGCGCCCTGCGACCGAGCCCATGGCGTCGGTAACAGCGGTAAACGCGGCGAGCAAATCTAGTTCGCCGTCCGATAAGAGCGCGCGCCAAAAGCTCGCCGAGAGCGCGCCGAGAAGGAGCGCAAAGAACGCGCCAATGCGCAACCAGACGATCGAGCCGATTACGACGATCAGACTCAGAACGAGAATAAATAGCGGATCGTGGAGAATTGTCGTCATTGTCTGATTTCCTTTGCGGCTATCGAATACTGCTTGCCTTTTTTATTGTTTCCTAACGTGTCGTTCTCCTCTTTCGGCAAGCGAATCGCGACCACGCGACCGCGTGGAATCGTAAGTTCGCGTCCAAACGCGCTGAAATAGACCCGGCGACGGTCGATTCGAATAAGCTTGCCGTCGAACGCGTCCCCGTTCCGGAGCCAAATCCGCGCGAGCGCGCCCGCGTTGCGATACGACGCCTCGCCGTCAAACGCGTCCGATTCCGAATCCTCGTGCGGCGCGAAAAGAATAAAGGACGTTGTTTCGAGAGGGCGCGACACGCGTTCCCCGTCCGAACGACGTTCCGTTACTATTTCCCCTCCGTCGACTCGTTCGATCCGCCCGACCGCCTGAGATTGCTCGAAAAGCGGACGGTCCGGCGCCAGTTCGCGCGGCGCTAGCCAGTCTTCCGTCGGCGACGGCGCGTCGTCAGCGACCAACACGCTCGACGGCGAGTACGACGTTAGGATTAGCGCTAACGTTACGAGGATTGGGAACAATGTTGACATGACGAACGTCTCTGGTTGGGGATTACGTTGCGTACGACGACGCCGTCGCGCGCTTTTCCAATAGTATAAGCGTCGCGCAACCGGATATCAAGGATAAGCGTTGAGCAAAGGACAAAATGCGCGTTTTGTCTTTGGGAAATCGGGCGATTAGAGACAAATCCTATCGCAGACTTGAACCGCGGCAATAAGAGCGCGAAAAACGCTTGTCAAACGGACGCGTATTAGACGCCGGAGAAAATTTCGCTATAATATCCTCCATAAGCGGCAAAGATTCCTAGCCGCGCGCAACCCAAACGCAAAAGAAGGCCATGCCATGAACGAAAACGACGCTGTATTCGGCTCCCAATCGCAACCATCGGAAAGCGCTCAGCCAGTAGCGGCGACGACAACGGAACAGACGCCGCCCGAAATTAGCGCGACCGCTCCAGTTGAAGCAGTCGCGCCCCTCGAGGTCGACGAGCCGCGCGCGTCCGATAAGATTTCCGACGCCCAGAAGGAATTCTTCGCGAACGCCTACCGATCGATCGAAGCCGAGATCAACAAGGTTTTCGTCGGACAGCGCGAGCTTGTTCTCGGCTCGCTCGTCGCGCTCTTTTCCGGAGGACACGTTCTCGTCGAAAGCGTGCCAGGACTCGGTAAGACGCTCTTTGCCTCGGCTCTTGGACGAACGCTTGGATGTCAGTTCGGACGTATTCAGTTCACCCCCGACCTTATGCCGTCCGACGTCGTCGGCGCGCCCGTCTTCAATATGAAGACGCAAGAGTTCCAGTTCCGACCAGGCGCCGTCTTTACTCAGATTCTACTCGCAGACGAAATCAACCGCGCGCCCGCCAAGACGCACTCCGCGCTACTCGAAGCGATGCAGGAAGGCGCCGCGACTGTCGACGGCGTTACTCACGTTCTGCCCGCGCCATTCTTCGTCATTGCGACGCAGAACCCTATTGAATCTGAAGGAACCTATCGACTTCCGGAAGCGCAGGTCGACCGATTCATGTTCAAACTCATCGCCGACTATCCCGCCGAAGAGGAAGAGCTCAAGATTCTCGCCGATCATGGCAAAAACGTCGACGTTCGCGAAAAGCTCGCCTCGGTTCAGCCCGTCTTGAACGCCGAGCAGATTCTCGAAATGCGACGAGTCGTCAACGACGTCTATATTGCTCCGAAACTTTTCGTTTATATCAATAAGATCGCGCGCGCAACTCGAAAATTCCCTCGACTCGCTTTCGGCGCCTCAACTCGCGCAGGAATCGCGCTCACTCAGGGCGTTCGCACGCTCGCGCTATTCCAAGGTCGCGCTTTCGCGACCCCCGACGACGTCGCTAAAATTGCGCTGCCCACGCTGCGTCATCGCGTTACTCTGTCCCCGGAAGCGGAAATCGAAGGACGTAGCGTCGACGAAATCCTCACTGCGCTCGTTCGATCCATTGAAGTGCCAAGGTTATAACGCGCATAAGATAGGAAACGCATCTATGAAGAAATCCACAATAAAAAAGCTCGCGACCTTATTCCTCGTCGCTTTCGCCGTTGTCGTTTCCGCGTCCACGCTCCTAGCTGCCGACGCCTTTCGCTTTGAAAAGGACGTCCAACGTTACGAAAAGCTCAGCCAGGAAGAACCGCCTACGTCCGATACGACATTCTTCGTCGGTAGTTCTACCTTTACCGGTTGGAAAGAAATACCGAACGATTTTCAATCGTGCAAGGCGATCAATCGCGGATTCGGAGGCTCGCAGATCTCCGATTGGCTTGACGTCGCCGCCGATCGCATTCTAACGCCGTATAAGCCGAGTCGAATCGTTTTCTTCTGCGGGTGCAACGATATTGCGTCCGGTAAGACGGCGGAATCGGTCGTCGACGATTTCAAAACGTTTGTTCAGAAGATGCGCGACGCCAATCCCGACGTCGTAATCCACTTCTGCGCGCTCCACATGCCGCCGGTGCGCGAAAAGCATTGGAACGCCTTTAAAACCTTTAACGCCGCCGTTAAGGAAATCGCCGACCAGGACGAACGAATCTTCTACGTCGATTTCGCCCTAGCTACCTCCGACGAAAATGGCGCCGGACGTCCCGAACTCTTTAAAAATGATCGCCTCCACCTGACTCGCGACGCTGAAAAGATTCTTGTGCCGCTCATCCTTGAATCAATACAGAAAGAAAAGGAGACGTTGGCAAAATAAAAGCTCCAATTACAATCTTTCCCAAAAAGAAAAGCCTTCCATCGCTACGGCGTGGGAGGCTTTTTTGTTGTTTCGCCCGAATGAATTTGATCGACTCCCACTCATTCGTACGACAGACGTTTCCATAATCGTTAAAAAGACAGCCACGCCCCCAAAAGAGCGCCAAAAGCCTCCGGACTTCGAGCGAAGGATTCGGTTTTAAGCTTTCTTTCTCCAGCGCTATGAAAATCGTCTCGACATAGCAAGTTAGAAAGCGCCCGCGCAACGCATTACAAACGCACAGGGCGCGAACGTCAATGCGTCCGCGCCCTGCGTCTACTATCGAAAACGGAATGTTCCCTACTCGTTAGAAGAGAACGAGATCAAAATCCCAGTACCTCAGATAGAGCAACAGCGTCAAGATCACGACGACCACGCCGAAGATCACGGCGCCCTTAGAGCCCTTGAGGAATTCCGTCCACTTTTCCGCCGACATTTTGTGCTCGCGACGCGCCTTGATCTTATCGCGCTGAGCGTCGGTAAGGGACTCGTCGGCAAGCGCGGCTTCCAGTTCGGCGTCGAGCGCGGCTTCCGTCGGATATTCCGGCGACGTCTGAACGAACGACTCCTTACGCGGCGCTACGATCCGCAAAATGAACGCGATCGCGATAAGGATCGCAAAGGTGTACGCCATTCGATTCAGGAAGTCAAGTTCAGGCATGAACTTCGCGAGGAGGAAGTAAAGAACGGGGCATCCGAGAAGCGCGATCACGCCGAAGCAGTTAGGCGCCTTCTTCATCCAGAAGCCGACGACAAACGCGGCGAAGATACCGGGCGAGATATAGCCCTGGAACTCTTGAATCGCAACAAAGACGCCGCCGTACTTCGGATCCGCCCAGATCGGCGCGACAAAACAGCCGATCAACACGAACCCGACGACTGCCAAACGCCCGACGAAAACGAGGAGCTTCTGCCGTCTGTCGTCCGCCATCGTGCGAGAAAGAGCGTATTCGTTGCAGATATCCATCGTAAAGATCGTCGAGGCCGCGTTAAGCATAGCAGCGACCGAACTGATAATCGCGCCAAGGAGCGCCGCCAACATAAAGCCTTTGAAACCGCCCTGCGGAACGACCTTTGACATGAGCAACGGGAAGGCAGAGTCGGCGTCGAACCCGCTCACCGTCGTCTTATTCGCGCCGCCGCCAAAGACTACGTCGGGAGAGGCATGCTTCTTCATTTGCGTAAGAGCGAGATACAAAGCGTCCTCTCGCGCCATGCCGGACGGCATGTCTTTTTGCGTAAAGGTCTCGTATATTTCCTCTTCGCGTTCGGCGTCTTCCAGGTCGGGAACGACGGTATCCAAAGCGCGGGCATTGTATTCAAGCATCGCTAGCGCCGTCTCGGGATCCACCACGGCAAAGGTGCGATCAAAATGGAATAGCGGCTCGTCGTCGTCCGGATCGGCGTCGTCGCGCACCTTATCGAATCGAGCGAGTTCCGCCGACGAATTCGTCAGCGCCGTATTGCTCATTTCGCTATAATACAGGTTAAACGCAATCATGCCGGGGAAGATTACGATAAAGGGTATCAAGAGCTTCATAAACGCGGCGAAGACGAGACCCTTCTGACCTTCGCCCAAAGACTTAGCGCCCAGGGTGCGCTGGATAATATACTGGTTCAATCCCCAGTAGTAGAGGTTCGGAATCCAAATCGCGAAGATCAGCGCCGTTACCGGAAGAACGAGGTCCCAGCTCGGAAGATTCATACGCAATTTACTCGCGTTAAGAATATGGAAACGCTCGAACGCGCCGCTCGTTCCCAACAGTTGATCTTTCATGTCGTTAAAAGCGTTGGAACCGGTCGAGGCGTCGCTTTGCGCCAAGACCTCGGCGTCGGCGACCGCGAGCTTCTTCATCGAGAAGTAGAGCACGACAACGCCGGCGACGATCAGCGCCGAACCTTGCAGTAGATCCGCCCACGCGCACGCTTTTAGACCGCCCGCAAAGATGTAGATCGCCGCAAAAATACCAATGAGCCAGCAGAAGAACTGCAGATTAAGCGTAAAAGGTCCAACTTGCATACCGTCGAAGAAGACCGCGTACGCTTTCGCGCCTGCAAAGGTTACAACCGTGATATTTACGGCGACGAGCATGATCATCATGAGGATCGACATGATCGTGCGCGCCGCTTTGTTGTAACGCGTCTCAAGATAT
>CADCOO010000127.1 GCA_902803085.1 uncultured Planctomycetota bacterium | reverse complement strand
TCCGACCATCGAAAATATCGACGGCGACTATGAATTCATTATAACCATCTTTGCCTCTCTAGCTAGAGGGGTTTTTAGAGGTTCCCTAGAGGTTTGCGCGCGACGAACGCGCGAGTTCTTTTGGTAATTCAATCGATCCAAACGTTTCGACGCCTATCAGATCACAATCGCGCCCTCCGGTCGACGGGACTTCCGTCAACCAGAGGGCGCTCGCTTCCTCGCGAAGAAAACGTCCCAACCGACGTTATTCGCCGGCGGCGCGCAGAGCGTCGATCGTACGCGCGAGCTTCTCGGCGGTCGACGCGTCAAAGAGTTTCGTCGTCATAATGAACTGGCGCGCGTCGTCGTCGATTCGCTTGATCACGGAGTTCTTCTTCGCGCCGAGTAGGATCATAACGGCGAAGATCACGTATCCGATAATAGTCGCGGGCAAATTAAGGGTCATAACGCCGGCGCCGAGAACGGCGAAGACGCACCAGAAGAGAATCGTCGTCGTGGAACCGAGCTTGGCGATCGTCGGAATATCTAGCGGAGCTCGTCGAGCGCTTTCCGCCTGCGCGCCGACGCGTAGCGCGATCGCAATCGAGCCGAGATCGACGCAAGCGAAGACGTCGGGACTGAGTTGAATCTCTTTTTTTTCGGGAACGTACTCGTTTTTGAGGTAATTCTCGCCCTTAACGAAGCTGACGTCGGTCAGGGCGCGAACCTTGAGATACTCGGCGAGCGCGGTCGTCGAGGCGACGTCGGTCGCAATTTTCGACGCGCGTTTAACGAGCTTTTGAGCGCGCGCGGCTAAGAGCCAGCGGCAGAGAATAATCGCGACGGCGGGCGCCGCATAAAGAATCGAGGTCGAAATAGACGCTGCAAACAGTAACATACAGTACTCTCCAAACTTGTTGTCTTTCCACAACGCGATCTGGAGCGGGCGCGACGTGCGCGGCGCCAGCTGCGTTGTGCGATACGGAATAGAAAACTGAAGAAATCGCTCGAGGCTGAATCAATTCCGTAACGACAAAAAGAGGAGAAAGAGTCGCTGAGCGCGCTCAACGGCGACGACGCGCAAAGCATAGCCGCGCGAAAAAGTCGGCGAGAAAAACCAAGGCGCGCGAACGAGAACGCGCGCGACGTCGACGCTCAGGATCCGAACGTTGCGCGCCGTACGACGCGAGCCGACGACGCGCCCAAGCGTTTGCGATTCGTCGACGCTGAAATACGCGACGGTCGAGCGCGTCGACCAGTTCGCGGCGTCGGCGGCGGTCGATAAACGCGAACTAGACGCCGACGAGCCGGTCGCGCCGTCGCCCCATTGGGGAATCGCCACGATCGCCAGCGCAAAGGCGACGAAGACTAGAATCAGCCAGTCGCAACTTGCGTTATTTTTCCCGCTCTTAAACGTCATAACCAATCAACGCGCTTAAACAAATGTGCCAAGTCCGCCAAATTTCGGCAAGGGACGCGTCCAACGCGCCCGTTCGTCCGTCATTATAGCGGAGGCGGCGCGAATCGTCAAGTATAAAACCGCGTCGTACGCATTGCCCACGCCAATTCTCCCATTACTGAAAAAACCAAAAATCGGCGTCCACTAAAATGGCGATTTCCGCTATAATGACGACAGTGTCGGCTCGTCCGACGTTAAGGAAGGTGAAAAATGCGTTGCAACGCGATAAAACGCGGGACGGACGCGCGAAAAGCAAGGAAAGGACGTTCATTATGAAGATCTTCTCTCGACACGCTCTCTCTCTCTTGGCGTTTACTGGAGGGCGCGACGCCTCCCCGACGCCAAAATCGAGACGCGCGCGCTTTGAACGTCTGGAAACGCGCGAACTGCTCGCCGTTACGCTCGCAGAATACGCGCAAATACGCGCCGACTACGCGGAATTCGCGCTGCCGGAATCGAGCGACGCGATCAACGTCATTGAAATTCCCGCCGACGCGCTAACGAGCGCCGCGCTCGCGAACGCGCTCGACGCGGCAGGCTCGACGCGCGCGCCAGACCTCATCGTCGTTCGCACGACCGACGCCGCGCGCACAATCGCCTATTCCGACCCCGGCGACGAGTTGAAATATGAGCTCGACGAGCAATTCTTCGGCTCGACGTCGATCGTAGCGTTGGGAACTGCGCCGCTCGAACTCGACGCCGCGAACGCGTCGCGCGCGCTCTCAGTCGCGGTCGGACGCCTTAATCTCGGCAATATTTTACTTGCGAACGGGTCGTCGGACGCCTCGGGCGGAGTCGTCTTTAACTCAGGCACGCTGACGCTGAAGAACTGCTCGGTCGTCGGAGGCGTTGCGTACGACAGGGGCGGCGCGCTCTATACGACGGGCGAATTAGTCGCGCTGAATACGAGTTTCGTGGGCTCTCAAGGGACGGAAGCGATCTACGCGACGGGCAACGTCGCCCTAACCGATTGCTCGATATCGAATAGCGCCGGGGCGGGGCTTTACGTCGACGTCGGCGGCGCGGCGACGGTCGTTGACACGACGATTTCAGCTTGCGAAGTCGGAGTGGAAGTCTATCTCGGCGAATTATCGGGAACGTGCCTCGACCTATCGTCGAATCGTAGCGGCGGGCTCGTTAATTCCGGGGTCGCGTGTCTGTCAGGCGGACGCGTCGTCGATAACGGCGGGGTCGGTCTCTTCAATAAGAGCGTCGTCTCAGACGCGAAATTCCCGGCGACGTTGATCGCAGAGCGCGTCGTCGTTTCGGGCAACGCGGCGTCGGAGGGCGCGGGTCTCTACAATTACGGCGGACTCGCGGAACTAACAAGTTGCGCGTTCTCGGCGAACGCGGCGACGGATCGCGGAGGCGCGATCTATAACGAGCAGGTCGCGGAGCTCGCGAATAAGACGACGCTCGTGAACTGCACGGTCGCGGGCAATAGCGCGCAGGAGATCGGCGGCGGCGTCTATAACGACTTGGGCTTCAGCGCCTCGTTGTACAATACGCTCGTCGCGCAGAATTACGCGGGAGACGTCGATTCGAATCTCGCGGGCGAAGCGACGCAGAAGAACAGTATAATCGGCGGGAATCCGGAGTTCGTCGTCGGTCCAATTTTCGACGTTATTTCCGGCGCGTTGGTAAACGGATCTGCGCTCGATTTGCGTCCAACGCGCAATAGCATAGCGGTAAACGCAGGGGATAGCGCGCGCGTCGGGGACGACGATCTCGATCTTTCCGGCGCGCCGCGTCTTTACGGTCGGGTCGACGTCGGCGCGTACGAATACCAGGGAACGGGCTACGCGACGCCTAGTCGATCGCTCGTCGTAACGACGCTCGAGGACAAATTTGCGCCGGAAGACGGTCAAACGAGCCTTCGCGAGGCGCTCTACTGGTCGAACGGCGCGAATAGCCGAATAACGTTCGCGTCGAATCTCTCTGGCGCGATTAAACTTAATTCGCAACTCGTAGCGACGAGCGGCGTTGAAATAGACGGGGACGGACGCGTAACGCTCGACGGTCAGAACGCCAGCCGTGCGCTCGTCGGCGAATCAAACGTAACGTTGCGAAATCTCACGCTAGCCAACGGCGCGACGTCGAGCGTCGGCGGCGCGGTCTACGCGCGTGAGGCGCTTACAATCGATAACGCGAATTTTCTCGGCGGTTTAAGCGCGGGCCATGGCGGTCATATTTACGCGCGCGGCGTTCTAACGATTTCCAACACGAACTTCGCGAACGCGCAAGGCGATTCGGCGATCTACGCGCGCGGCGACGTAACCGTCGTCGATAGCGTCGTAACGCGCGCGGGCGGCGTCGGGCTTTATATTGCGACGGGAACGGCGGAACTAAGTCGAGTCGCGATAACGCAAAACGGCGGCGTCGGTCTTGTAAACGATATGGGCGCGCTAACGCTCGTAGAATCGACGATCTCGGAAAACGCGGGCGTCGGGCTTTTGAACGGCGGCTTCGCAACGGTCGACGCAACCGTTTTCATCGGCAACGGCGACTCGGGGATCGCGAACGAGAGCGTTCAACTTGCGGACGGCTCAAACTTTACCGCGAATCTCACGGGCGCCAATCTCGTCGTACGCGGCAATATCGGCGAGAACGGGGGCGGTCTAATCAATCGCTACGGACGCGTAACGCTAACGAATTCAGAAATCGCGGGAAATACGGCGCTCGGCGACGGGGGCGGTCTCTATAACGAATGGCGAGACGGATTTTCAAGCGCGCTTTCGCTCACGAACTGCACGGTTGCGGGCAACGTCGCGCAGGGTCGCGGCGGCGGCATAGCGTCCCCCTTTTCGAACGCGGCGCTCTTTATTTACGAAACGATCGTCTCGCAAAACTACGCGGGCGACGTCGACTCGAATCTGTCCGGTGAATCGTCGGCGTTTTATGGTTCATACGCGGACGGCTCGCCCGGTTTTCTCGTTCCGCCAATTTTCGACTACCAACAGGGCAAGCTCCTCAATCTCGACAAACTAAATCTGCGCCTGGGTCGCAACAGCGTCGTTATCGATACGGGAAGCTCCAGCGACGCTTCAAGCGAGCGGGACTTGGACGGCGAACCGCGCGTCTACGGCGCCAAGGTCGATCCTGGCGCGTACGAATATCGCGGCGATTCGGCGGACGCGCCCAGCTCGCCTCTAGTCGTTACGACGTTGCGGGACGTCTTCGACCTAAACGATTCACAAGTCTCCCTACGCGAAGCGCTCTTCTTCGCGCAGGACGAAAACGCGACGATTACCTTTGCGCCCGGCGTGGAAGGAACCGCGCAACTGAATTCGCAACTTGTAATTAGCGCTAATGTTACAATCGACGGCGATTCGCGCGTTACGCTCGACGCGCAGTCTGGTTCTCGCGTCGCGCTCGTCGAGGCGCCGACCCGGTTCGTCAATATTGCGCTGGTCAACGGCTCGACCTCCGGAAACGGCGGACTCGTCTACGCGCGCGCCGACGTGGAATTCAACGCCGTTACGGCAAGTTCGGGACACAGCGACGGACGCGGTGGAAACGTCTATGCGCTCGGGTCCTTAATCGCGAATAATTCTTCATTTACAAAGGCAACGGGCGGCGCGGCAATCTATGCGTCCGGGAATCTCGCGCTTGATAATTCGCAAGTCGTTGAGAACGAAAACGACGGGATTCACGCGCGCGGAAATTCGGCAATAGTAGGCGCGTCGATAAAGGAGAACGGCGGCGTTGGCGTCCGAAACGAAGGAGGCGTCATGACGCTCGTCGACGTCGCTATTAGCGGATCTGGAAGTTCAGGTCTCGTAAATCTCGGCGAAGCGACGCTCACAAGCTGTACGATTAACGCGAACGACGACTCGGGCGTTGTGAACGGCGCGGACGAATCAAATTCGTTTTCCATCTTAAAGATTTACGGTTCAATAATTAGAGGCAATATCTCGCAAGAGAACGGGGGCGCGCTGCTCAATCTCGGCGGCGCGGCGGAACTGTATAACGTCGACCTATCCGGCAATATTGCGACGCGAGGGGCGGGGTTCTACAACGCCTTCCGCTCGGGCGGGTACAATTCGGCGACGCTCGTAAACTGCACGGTCGCGGGGAATTCGGCGACGGCGGAAGGAGGCGGTCTCTACGCCGACGCGACCGAATTCTCCATTACGTTGCATAACTCGATCGTCGCGAAGAACTACGCGAAATCTGGGGTCGCCAATCTAAGCGGCGGAACCGTCGACGCTAGGAACAGCCTAACGTCGGGAACGCCTAGTTTCCAACAGGATCCCGTCTTCAACGGCCAAGGCGCGCTAACCAATCCTACGACGTACAATCTTGCGCTAACTCGCACGAGCGTCTGCGTCGACGCCGGCGACAACGCGTTCGTCAAAGGTCAAGTCGACGCAGCGGGCGCGCAACGAATCTCTAATATTATCGTCGATTTAGGAGCGTACGAATACTATCCGGAACATTCGACGATTGTAACGACGCTCGACGACTCCTTCGATCTCAACGACGGGGAACTGTCGCTTAGGGAAGCGCTCTATCTCGCTCAAGACGGGGACGTTATTAGCTTTCTCGACTCGCTGAGCGGCGATCTCGCGCTAACGACGCCTCTCGTCAATAGCGGCAAGACAACGATTTTCGGCAGTCCGGACGTCGTCGTCAACGGACGTTATGAAACGCAACTTATTCAGAATTCAGGCGATCTTACGCTCCTCAATCTAACGCTCGCCAACGGTAAAACAAGCGACTTTGGCGGCGCAATTTCAAATACGGGAACGCTTGTCCTTGAGAATACGGTCGTTCGCAATAGCGAGTC
>CADCOO010000126.1 GCA_902803085.1 uncultured Planctomycetota bacterium | reverse complement strand
TGAACCGGACGCGTCGAGCCAAGACTATTCGAACGCGACGACGCTTGAAGGATTCGATTCGGCGACTGCGGTATTGGCGACAAACTAGCCGCTCCCGAACGCCAGGTTCGTCCGTCGTCTTCTTCGTCGTACCCTTCGTCCTCAAGACGACCGCGCGGCGAGACGGGCAGATCGTCGTCGTATCGCGAGGGCGCGTAGGAACGCGAACGATAAGCGCGCCGTTCCATAGCGGTCTTTTCGACGCGATCATAGTAATCTCGAGTCGGACGGTCGGCGCCGTAGTAACGTCGTGATTCATATTGGGACGGAGTCATGTCGCGAAGCGAATAATACCCCTGAATCATTGCGAAGGGAGGCATATAGTCGTTTTTGTCAAACTGAGAAATCGGCGCGGCGGGGTCGTTCCAAGGTTCGACGCGACTCGATCGTTTTTTTCCAAATACGCCCATCAAACCAGTACCGAGGGCTTTCGACTGACTCGGTTTCGCTTTTTCTACAACGCGTTCCGGTTGATCCGCGCGCGCGGCGTAAGCGCCGGGGTATTCTTTCGCGTCGACTTTCTCGTCGTTTCCTCCCCCGAAAAGTTTCGACCAAAACCCTGGTTTCTTCTCTTCCTGCGCAACGCTAGAACTCGATTCCGCGACGCGCGAACGATCGCGTTGCGCTGCGGCGGACGAAGCCAAAGCGCGATTATAGGGGTTCGCACGAACGAGATCGTCGTCGACCGCGACCTCGTTGGAATCGGCTCCTTCCATGAAAGAGGGCGTGAAAACGTTCTTCAAACGTTGGCTCCAAGACGGCGATCCGGAACGCGAGGCAAAGGCGTCGGAGGTAACTTCTTCGCTAAATCTTGGCGCGGCGCCGCGCGTCGTAGAGCGCTCGTCTCGTTGCGCGACTTGGGAATCGCGTCGGAACGTTCGCGAGGTTTCGCGCGCAGACGACCAATCTCGCGTAGCGTCCGAGCCGTCGATGTAACGTCCCTGCTCCGGTTCAAATCGCGCCGCCTGTTCGTCGCTTACGAAGAGCGAACGACAGCCGGACGCAAACGCCAGGCACAGGGCGAACGTCGCAACCGTCGCGCGCGCCGACCACGAAACGCGAACGCGTTCCCATCGCTCATGAAAACCGACCAATCCGCGCTTGGCTTCGCAACGTTCGTTTCTCTGGTTTCGCGTCATGAAATTATTCCTTTAACCTTAAAGTTTGCGTTCCTTCGCTAAACTTTCCCATTCGACGCCTAAACGTCTGTGAAATGACAATACGCCGGTTGTCTTTTACCGTCAGGCGCCGCCTTTTTTCTTTTGCGCGGCCAATCTGTCGAGCCACGCGCAGGTGCGGCGCAACCCTTCCTCCAAAGGAATCGGAGCGTAACCAAGTTCCTTCTCCGCCTTCTCGCAACTATACTTCCAGTCGACCAGGAAAGTTTTAACCCAGCCGGGCGTTATGCGCGGGTACATGCCCGTAAGGCGCGCGTTCAGTTGCAGGAATCGCGAGACGAGGAGCGGAATAAACTTGTACATCGGAAGCTTCCAATGCGTTTTCCCATCCACCTTGTCGATCAGACGATATAGTTCCAAAAGGGACGCGTTGTCGCCGCCGAGAATATAACGCTCGCCTACGCGACCGCGTTCTAACGCTAAGTAATGCCCCCAGGCAATATCGTCGACATAACCGTAATTGCCGTAGTTCCGTCCGTAATTCAAAAGGAAGGGACCGACCCCGCGACGATAATCGCGAATCAAACCCGCCATCGCGTTCCCCTCGGAAAGCTGACCGGGACCGTAAACGCGCGTCGGATTCACAATAACGAGCGGCAATCCCTTTTTGGCGTACTGCAACGCTTCTTCTTCCGCCTTCTTCTTTGAATCTTCGTATTCCGTATAGCAGACGTCGGTAATCCGTTCAAGGGTTTCGTCGCACGTCTGACCTTTCGGCGTCGGACCAAACGTAACGATCGTCGACGTCCAAACGATACGTTCAACCTCGAGCTTCTTAGCGACGTTAAAGACGTTCCGCATGCCGTCGACGTTCACGCGATAGAAGACCTGCGGATCGCGCGCGTAATTGCGCGCGTAGCCGGCGAGCGAGATTACGTACTTGCAGCCGTCCATTGCGGACGTCAGCGAATCAACGTCGTTCACGTCGCCTACGGCGCGCTCGAAATTCGGATGTTCCCAAATCTCGCGTACGTCCCCCTCATACCCCGGAGGAATCTGTGGTTTCGAACGACTCATGCCGCGCACGCGCCAACCCTGCGCAAGAAGTTGACGAGTAAGACTCGAGCCGATAAAACCCGTCGCGCCCGTTACCAATATTGTTGCCGATTTATCAAGTTCCACTGTTGTCGCCTATGCCAATACGCGCGTTCGACCAACGTCGAACAATATCTTTCACTTCGTTTCCGCTTCCGTATCGTCGTCCGCAGCGTCCCCGACCCTCTCGATTTTTTCCACAACTTGGCAATTGTATTCGAGAAAACTCGAGAAACCAAAGGCGCCGACGACCGTCTTTTTAAAATTCAACTCGGTGCGCGTCGTTTGTCCCAGTTCGCGATCAAAGAGCGCGCGACCGGTAAAAAGCCGCTCCGCTAAAGCGCCCTCTACGACCGGATCGTCCACAATAGAGACGAGCGTCGTTTCAAAGGAGATCGTCGCGTACTTCTCGTCGACGCTTTCAAGTCGAAAACGCTCGACGACGCGATAAGGGCGCGTTACGTCGTCGGCGCCCTTCAGATAGAGCGCGTACGGCGTCGTCCAAACGTCGCCGACCGCCAGCTCTTCGTCCGGGAAAGGAACCATCATATTGGAATCGCCCTCTCGACCGTTGTATTCGGCGACGAGCTTCTTCTTATCCGACATGACGCCCTGCGCGTTGATCGCAAAGTTTTCAAGCGCGACGCCGACCGCTTTCTCCGTGCCAAACGCGGCGATTTCAGGGGGGACCACAAGATCGCGATCGCTGTCGTAGTCGACCGGTTCCTTCTCATGATCGTCTTGGCGAAGTATCATGTGGTCGATCCAATGTCGCGCGGTGACGCGTCCGTCCGGGGTCGGGTCTAAAAACTCCCAGCGTCTTTTGGTAATGGAAGTCGTCTCGACAAGGGATTCCTTACCGCCGTAGGAGACGCGTTTGCGCACCATGTGCGACACGGTCCATGCAAGATTGCTATTCGGCTGAAACCGATATTCAAGCCGATAAGTCGGCTTTGAATCGGATCGGTCGGTTTTTGCGGCAAGAGTCGGCGCGACAAGCGTGCGATCCGCAAGATACTTCTGCTTAGTTTCCTCGTCGACGAGCGCTTCAATCGTCGAGTCGTCGCTTTCGACGCGTTCGGAGTCGCTAAAAATCGCGCTGAACTCGTCGGTCGCGGCGCTCAACGCGCTTGCGGCGTCGAAATCCGTATCAGCCGTCGCCTCATTCGACGCCGACTTAGGCGATTCCTGCACGCTTGCAGTCGCGTCCGTCGCGGCAGGCGTCTCGCGCTCCGATTCCTTCGGCGCGCATCCGAGCGCCAGGGCCGCCGCAAGCGCCGTCGCGGCGCCGAAACGAGCGAGCGTTCCGTTTAGTATTTCCGTCGTCATAGCGTCAACAATCCTTTGATTAACGTTCTCCATATCGCCCAACAAACAGTCGAGCGTAACGGATCGTAACGTAATTTTTCACAGGCGTCCATAGCAAAAATGGAACAATTCCCCTTCGATAGCGCATGAAAAAACAGAAGAGGGAGCGTCTTTTCTCATCTCCCAACCTAGACGCCGCGGGATAATCGTCTATAATATGGGTAAAGGGCACAAATTGATTGCGAATTCCTTTTCAGCGTTTTTTTCTGCGATTGCAAGATTTGGCGAAAGATTTGCTTGAGGAAAACGACGCGTTGTTCTTTTGAGCGCTCGCTACGGTCGACGCCGCGCGGCGCTACCCAAGTTCACTTACAACGATTAGAGAGTCATATGGCATACGAACGCTTCACTCAGCGTGCGAAAAACGTTATGAAGTACGCGCACTCCGAGGCGCTACATTTTAACCACGAATACGTCGGCTCAGAGCATATCCTACTCGGTTTGCTCAAAGAGGGCGAGAGCGTCGCCGCTATCATCCTCAAAGACATGGGAGTCGATCAGCGCAAGGCGCGCCTCGAAGTTGAAAAACTCGTCGCGCCCGGTCCCGACGTCGTCGCTCTTGGACGATTGCCTCAGACGCCGCAGGCGAAGAAAACAATCGAACGCGCTATACGATTAGCGAGCGATATGAATCACAACTACGTTGGAACCGAGCACCTGCTCCTCGCTTTGACCGAAGACGCGTCAAGCGTTGCCGCGCAAGCGCTCTTGAATCTCGGCGTTTCGCTCGAAGCGTTGCAGGAAGCGATCAGCAGTAAGATCGGCAATCGACTCGACGATTCCGAAGAATCGACTGGGAATTCCAACGACGACGGCGAGCGGCGCAATCCCTTCGATTCGCGCGAGCGAGGATCCAGACAAAACGGGAAAAATAAGACGCCCGCTCTCGACAGTTTCGGGCGCGATCTCACCGAACTTGCCCGACAGGGCAAGCTCGATCCTGTCGTCGGACGAAAAGTTGAAATCGAACGCGCCATGCAGATTTTGTGTCGGCGCACGAAAAATAACCCCGCTTTATTAGGCGAGGCGGGAGTCGGCAAGACGGCGATTGCGGAAGGACTCGCGCAAAGGATCGCCAACGGCGAAGCGCCGGAAATTCTCTCGAAGAAGCGAATCGTTGCGCTCGACCTCGCCATGATGGTTGCCGGCACGAAGTACCGCGGACAATTCGAAGAACGTATTAAGGCGCTTATGAACGAGGTTAAGCGCGCGGGCAATATCATCATATTCGTCGACGAATTGCACTCTTTAGTCGGCGCCGGCGGCGCAGAAGGCGCGCTCGACGCGTCGAATATTTTCAAACCGGCGCTCTCGCGCGGCGAACTGCAAATCATCGGCGCGACAACCTTCGACGAGTACCGCAAATATATCGAAAAAGACCACGCGCTGGAGCGGCGTTTTCAGATCGTCGCGGTCAACCCGCCGACGCGCAGTGAAACGATCGAGATTCTCCAAGGACTTCGTAGTCGCTATTCCGAATATCATCACGTCGACATAACCGACGACGCGCTCGAAAGCGCCGTCGACCTCTCGGAGCGCTACATTACCAGCCGCTGTCTGCCCGATAAGGCGATCGACGTCATCGACGAAGCGGGCGCAAGCGTGCGTCTCAAGACAATTATGCGCCCGCCGGATCTCACGGATTTGGAACGCCGCGAAGCCGACCTGCAAAAGCAGAAGGAAGAAGCGGTGCGTCTTCAGGACTTCGAATACGCCGCGCGCTGCCGCGACCAGATCGACAAGCTCAACGCCGAGAAGACGCAACTTCAAAAGGATTGGCGCGAGAAACAACTGGAAACGAACGGGGTTGTCGACTCTTCCGTCATTGCGGACGTCGTTTCGAAGATCACGGGCGTTCCGCTAACGCGCGTAACCGTTGAGGACTCGAAGCGTCTCCTCAATATGGAGGAGGAGTTGCACAAACGCGTCGTCAGTCAAGACGAGGCGGTCAAGGCGATCTCGCGCGCGATCCGCCGCAGTCGAAGCGGCGTTCAGGATCCCAAGCGTCCGATCGGTTCCTTCATCTTCGCAGGTCCGACCGGCGTCG
>CADCOO010000125.1 GCA_902803085.1 uncultured Planctomycetota bacterium | reverse complement strand
GTCGCGGGGGCGTTCGCGAGGCGAAGGTTAACGTCGCGAAGTTGCTCTAGAACGACGTCCTGCTCCTTCTTAAGATTCTCAGCAAGCGCCTCGTCCCCCGGCATGAGCGAACGGATCGCCTGCTGAAGCTGGTGGAATCGCTGAGTGAGCGCGTCTTTCTGCTCGCGCAATAGCGCCGCTTCACCTTCGGAGAGCGCGGCGGGCTCCGCCAAGGCGGGATTGGCGCCGGCGAAACCGTCCGGACGCGGTTGCTGCGCCAACGGGTTGCCGTGCGCGAAAATACCCGTACCTGCGGGAGAGGTTGGATCCGGCATGCCGCCGGCCTGCTGTTCGCGCATACGTCGATAATCGGCGTACTGGCCAAATTGCGCGGCTTCCATTTCCAGACGCTGAATTTGAGATTGAAGCGAGGAAAGTTCAAAGGCGATACTCTGCTGTTCCGCCTGCTCTTGAATGGTGGTCGGCGTGCGCGTTAGCTTACTCTGGAGCTCCTGCATTCTCGCGCGGAGAGCGCCGATCATTTCCTGATTCGGATTCGCAGCGGGACTGGGTTGCGCCTGCAACGCTGAGATCGGCGAATACGCCTGAGAAGGGACGGCGGGCGTCGCGGGAGGAGCGGGGGCTTGATCCGGAATCGGCGCGACCGGCGCCGGGTTCGGTTCCGCTGGCGGCGTCTGCGCGAACGTTGCGCCGAAATAACACGCGGCGAGAAGAAGAGCGACCGAAGCAGTACAGCCCGTCGCAATACAAATGCGTCTAACTAATCTTGAATTGTGCGTCATGACGCCCTCCTGGTAGTAAACCAAAGCTCCTTTATTCTATCGCAACGCCCAAGCGAGGGCTCGCGATCAGTTCCCAAAACGTTTGAAGTCGCGCGTCGCTAGCGCCCCTTCTCATATCTATTCTAGGTTTTCTTGGCGAGAGATCAATAAAAAGAACCGGATTACGTGGTTTTTTCTCGTCCTTGATCAGAATAAACCGACTGTTTCGATTGTTGCAAAGGCGCGTCCTTTGTTTCGCTATTATCCCTACCGTCTCTGCGTCTTCGCCATTTCGCCCGCTTTTACTAGAGAGTCACAAAAAGGACGTCCGACGTCGTGAGCGCGCAATGGGAGAGGCGTTAAGAATCGCGACGACTACAAGCTTTTCATGTATTTCAGAAAGGCGGTTTTAAATTCCGACGTCTTACCGAAACACTCTTCAAAACTCTTTTTACGAGCGACTGGATCGTCGACGGGCGCAGGATTATCGCGGCAGAGCTTCATGAACTTCACAAACTCTTTACTTCGCTTTTTGTAGCAGTAGTAGACGAGCGCCCAAGAGACGTCGTAGGCGTCGAGACTGAGTTCGCGAATCGGCTGATCGGAAGCGATGAGCTCGTCGATTATCGACGAGTCGCGCGCGTTGTTCGCATAATGGCAGAACCCAGCGTAGCGCTTCGAATTAATCGGAAGTACGTTCTTATAGCGCCAGCCGAGCGGCGCGTTTCCGTCGCTTGGCTCGAATAGCATGGCGAGTCCTTCGACGTACCATGAAGGCGCGGAGCCGTCTCGACGCAGAAGCCCGTAGTTGTACGAAAGCTGATGCGTTAGCTCGTGAACGATCGTTTCCGTATTATAGACCGCGTTGTCGCGCGTCTTCAGTTCGCGCGCCTCGCGCGTTAACTGCGCGCGCGTCATGTTTTTGCCCTTATTTTTCCTATCGCCGTCCGCGCCGCTAAGCTCGACGCGCGCCTCCTCCTGTTCCGTCTGGTCGTATATCACCATACGATTGACGGTAGGCGTATAGAATCCGGAGGGCGTATTCTGACGATTCCCCAACTCGTCCAGCTTGCCAGCCAGACGATAGAGCGTCTGCTCAAAGGCGTCCATTGCGGAACGTTGCGCAAAAAGAAAGACGTACATTGGTCGTTTCGGAGGTTCGCCGTCGAGCTTCATTTTTCGAAGAAATCGCTCGAATCCGTCGGCGACCTCGTCGGTAAGCGCGGCTATCCACTCCGCGTAAGGATCGGAGGTATTGTAAGCGATTAGAAACCGATCCGTGACTTTAACGCGCCCGTTGCGCTCTAGGTTGGCAATCTCGAGTATGGAGTTGTACTCGACCGTCGCCGCCTGACTCAACTTCTCGCGCTCCTCCTCCGTGAGCCGCGCAGACGACTTCGCGCGTTTGTTCGTCCCAGTCGCTTTAAGAGCGTCAGAAACGTTCGGTTTAACGCCGTCCGGCTCGCGCTCCGTCGGCAAATCGCTCGACGGAACGCGGCGCTCGGCGCTAAAGGAGGGCTTGAACGCGCAAGCGACAAGCGTCAGCGCAATAAGAGCGATCGCGCCGTAATCTCGGAATTTTATCGTCGTCGACATAGGCAGGCTACTTATCCTCTATTTCCACAGAGTTCTACCGGTAGAGAAGAATTGGTTCTTCAATTCAACAGCCGAACGGTAACGTCCGTTTTCGTATTGCAATCCAATCAGGAAATTCGTCCGCCCAAAGAGCGCGACGACAGTCCTTTTACTCTTCTTTATCCCACGAATCTAGCCAATCGGCGTCTTCGGCGACCTTCGTTTCGGGCTTCAGCGAGGTTGCGGCGATCTCGACCCTTGCGGACGCGGCGGGCCCTGACTTGTTCGTCTCGGACGCGCTCTTAATTGGAACTCTTGTCGCCGGCCTTCTTCTTAGAGTTCTTCCCTTTCTCTTGAACCTCTTCTTCCGGAACGTTGTACTTCTTGCGCGCAAGCTTATTGGCTTCTTCCTCGGCTAGTCCGTTCGATTGCAGGATGAGCGATTCGACGAAGACTTTGAGTTGCAAGTACATTCCGTCCCAGTCGTCGCCAAAGAAGTACTCGAATTCCGTAACGCGTTCGACGTCGGAATACGTCGTTCGCGGCGTTTGCATACGGCAATAGTACAGGTAATACGCCAGCTCCTTCGGATAATGTTTATAGAGATAATAGAAGATCGCCCAGGACAAGGGATAGGCGCACGGTTCTTCGCCGCTAATCCGATCTAGCTCTACGCACCTCCGCACGGGACGCGCGTCGGCGGAACTCCGCTCGTACGCTTTAAATTCGAGAACGCGTTGCTTATTAATGGGAAAATCTTTCTCAGGTTTCCATCCTCCGAATTTAATCGCGCCGCAGGGCGGTTCAAAGAGCATGGCGAGTCCTTCGATCGCCCAAGCCGGATTCTCGCTACCGCGATCAAACAGTCCCAGGTTGTAAGCGATCTGATGCGTCGCCTCGTGCACGACGACGCTAAGATTCTCTTGCGCGTGAGGACGTCTCAGTATCGCCGTCGCAATTTCTTCTAGCGTCGTCTTTTTGGTAACGTTCGTCTTTTCC
The DNA here is from genome assembly GCA_902803085.1 of uncultured Planctomycetota bacterium. Taxonomy (GTDB): domain Bacteria; phylum Planctomycetota; class Planctomycetia; order Pirellulales; family Thermoguttaceae; genus RUG369. The sequence goes on along the minus strand of CADCOO010000125.1, from coordinate 6,670 downwards.
GTTATCGTCTTCTCAACTCCGGTCATATCGTAGAAAACGGAACGGTTGGCGCCCGTTGAATAAAATCCAAGCGGCTTAGTCTTAGCGTTGTCAATTTCCGAACCAGCGACTTTCTTCAAATACGCCTCGTAATCCTCCTTTCTCGAGAAGATTACGACGATCATTGGTTCTTCAATAGGCTGAATCGGCAGTTTGAGTTTCCTCGCAAAGGTCAAGTACGCGTTCGCCGCGTTCTCCACAAGCGTGGAGCACCATTTCGCGTACGCGTCGCTGGTGTCGTAAATATAGATAAAGTAATTCGTATAGAAGTACCGCGCGGTCGGACCGAACTCCGCCAGGAGCTTCGTAAGTTCCGACTCAAGCGTCTTAACTTCTTTCTGCTGCCGTTGCGCTTCAGCTTGTCGTTTAAGCTCCTCTTGAATCGCGCGCTGATACGCCTTTTCCACCGGCGTAAAGGGGCGGCTCGGCGCCGTCGGCGCGACGATCGGATTGAGCGGTTTCGGAGGTTCCGGAATACCCGGCAGAACGGGGATTTTCTGCGCAGCAAGCTTTCCGGGCGCGCACAACGCTAGGGCAATCAAAAGGATAAGAAACCATGCGACGTTCCGCGTCGCGCATATTCGCTCAATTAGGACGATCGAGGTTCGTTTCATCTCAATTAGCGTCATTCCAATCTCCCTCGGTATTTTCTTATTTACAGTCTGCGAACAAAATTCAAAACGTTCTTTGTTAGTTTTTCCCAATCGTCGCCAAAACACGCTTCGAAGTCGGCGACGCGGTCTTCTTTCGAGTAGACCGTGCAAGCTTGCTTTTCCGCGAGTAATCGCAGATACGTTCCCAAATCGCCGGGTCGTTTCTTTTCGAGGTAGTAGTACAGCGCCCAGGACGCCGCGTACGACGTTTCCAGATCGGCGTAATAGGATTCTTGTTCAACAACGCTCTTAAAGGTCGTTCTGGAAGCGCCGAATCGCGTTTCGAAAATCGCCTTCATGCGTTCGTTCGTCGGTAAAATTCCGCGATACGTCCACCCATTCTGCCGTATGCTTCCGACTGGCGTCTCAAATACGAGAGAAAGACCCTCGACCGACCACAGCGCAACGGGACCGGAGCGTTTAAAAACTCCGCTGTTGAACGCTAGCTGATGCGTCGCCTCGTGAATAATCGTCGCCACGTTAAAAGCTGCGTTCGGACGCGATAAAAACTCGCGCGTTTCGCTCGTCGTCGTCCTCCTTTTACGCGAAGAAGCCTCCGACGTTCCCTCCGCGCCAGAAAGATCGTAAAGCGCAACGCGATTCGTCTGTAAATTGTAATACGCGACCAATTGCCCGGAAGAATTCGTCTCAACCGACGCGTACTTCATAAAATCGGACTGCTTGGAGAAAATAACGACGACGAGAGGCTCGACCCGATCGACTAGCTCCAGGCGACGCTTCTTCGCGTACTTGCGAAAGCTATCGTCCAACGAATCAAAGAGGCGCGAGCACCATTTAACGTATCCTTCCGACGCGTCCGAAACGAAAAGGTAACGCGGCGTTGAGAGCGTCCAAAAGCCGTCGCCGAACTCGCGTTTAAGTCCCTCTTCCATCTTCGCGCGCAGTTCGTCCAGCGTTCCGTCCGGAGCGTCCTCGACCGATTCGATCGCCGACTGCGGGAAAATACGAATCATTCCCATTTCGTCCTCGAGCATGTAACGACCCTGCCCGCTCTGGAATCGAAAGTCGACTATCTCGCGACCGACGACTTCCAACTCGTCGCCGTCCCCGACTATCGTCTTCGGCGCTTCCTCGTTCGATTTCTCCAGCGCCGTCGTGCGCGGATCGAAGGGGACGTACTCGCGAGTCGCGGGCACGGGACGATTTAACTTAACAAGTTTCCGTCCCGTAAGCGGGGTCGAGTCGTTAGGCGTTCCGCGAGTCGCGGTCGAATTTTGATCGTTCGCGGCTTCGGGTTTGGGCTCGTCGGCGAACGCTAAGCCGCAAGCTACGGTCAATGCGAGCGCAAGGCAAAGTTTTCGCGCGAATTTCGCAAGGGTCATATTGAATTCTCCTAGTCGGACTTCCAGGTCGCGCGGCGCGGTTGAGCGCGCTCGCGAGATCGTTCCCATAAGCGGCGGTCGGCGCGCGCTTAAGGTCGCAGACTTAATCATAAGGGAAGACGCGACGTTTTCAAGTGAATTTCATTATGAAGCTGGTAAAAAACAGAAAGTTTCATCGTTAACGTCCATGCGTCGAGAAGCGCCAAGTCTGGGAAACGCGCCGACGCTCAAAACGCGCCGTCAAAATCGCCAGAATTCCTATTTTCACCATACTGCCAAATAAAAAGCGAAAAACCGTGTTAAAATTTGACGATTATTCGTTTTTTAAGCATACTATAGTGTAGTTATTGAAATTTTTTTCGGCGAAATCCGTCAAAAGCTCTGGCGTAATGTTGATAGAAACGTTACATACCGCACATACGGAACGTCGGAGACAGGGTTAGCGAAAAACAGAAACGGAACGAGCGTAATGTGTGGAATTTGCGGCGGCGTCTGGACGACGCGCGACAGGGAGATTAGGAGCAACGTTCTCGATCGAGCTACCGACGCCATGAGTCGTCGCGGTCCCGACGATCGCGGCGCCGTTCGAATACCGTTGCGGAAGGACGCGCCCGTCGAAGAGGCTGGACTCGCGTTAGGGCATCGGCGCCTTGCGATTATTGATCTGTCGAACGCCGGACGTCAGCCCTTCGCGAACGACGCGAAAACTGTTTGGTTAACCTTTAACGGCGAGATATACAACTACGTAGAACTTCGCGCCGAGTTGGAGGCGCGCGGGCGTCGGTTCCGTACCAAGACGGACGTCGAGGTTCTTTTGCAAGCGTACGAGGAGTACGGACTCGACTGTCTCGCCAAATTCGACGGAATGTTCGCGTTCGCAATTTGGGACGTCAAGGAACGCCGACTCCTACTGGCGCGCGATCGAATCGGCAAGAAACCGCTCGTTTACCGCATGGAGCGCGATCGGCTCCTCTTTGCGAGCGAGCTCAAATCGCTACTGCAATTCGACCGGGTTCCGCGCGAACTCGATCTCATTGCGCTTCGAGAATACCTAACGTACCAGTACGTCCCCTACCCGCGCACGATCTATCGCGGAATCGCGAAACTCCCGCCCGCCTCCTACTTGCTCTGGCGCGAGGGCGAGACGCCGGTTCTCGAACGATACTGGCGCGCGGAGGAACTCGCCGACTTCGACGGCGATCGGATTGCCGATTCGGCGCTCGACGCGCTCCGAGAATCCGGCGCGTACGGCGCGGCGCGACTCGAACCGAACGGGGCGCGAACCGATCTCGGCTCGCTCTCCTTTGACGAACTTGCGCAAGAGCTCCGCCGACGACTTGAAGACGCCGTTCGCATTCGCATGCGTAGCGACGCGCCCTTTGGCGCCTTCCTATCCGGCGGGGTCGACTCGACGATCGTCGCCGGCATGATGAGGAAATTTTCCTCGACGAAGATTCGTACCTTTTCGATCGGCTTTGCGGAACGCGACTACGACGAAACGCCCTTCGCGCGTCGAACCGCCGAACGATTTGGAACCGATCACACGGAGTTCTTCGTCGAGCCGAACGCGAAGGAGATCATGCCCGACCTCGTCGACTACTTCGACGAGCCCTTTGCCGACAGTTCCGCCATTCCAACCTGGTATTTATGCCAGACGACGCGCAAAGAGGTAACCGTCGCGCTCGGAGGCGACGGCGGCGACGAACTCTTTGCCGGCTATGATCGCTACAAGGCGGTCGAGCTCTCGAAGTTCGTTATGCGCGCGCCGGCCCCGATTCGCAAATTCCTCGCCGGACCCGTTCGCGCGATCCTACCGAATTCAATTCGTCAGCGTTCCCCCTGGCGCCGCGCGAAGCGGTTCCTGGAGACTATCGGCATGGACGCGGTCGAGCAGTATTTGCAGTGGATCGCCATTTACAATCGTTCGCGTCTCGACGCGTTACTGAGCGACGAGTACTGGGAGGAAGCGCGACGTCAGGAAGACGCGCTCCGTTACGAAGGCGCGCGCCCGAACGCCGACGAAATCGATTGCGTCGACTTCCTGAGCGACGCGATCGGCAAGTTCAATCGTCGCGATCCGACGTCGACGATTAGTTTTGCAGACGTCCTAACCTACCTCCCTTGCGATATCATGACGAAGGTCGATATGGCGTCGATGCGTTGGTCCCTGGAAACGCGCAGTCCGCTCCTCGATCCCAACGTCGTAGAGCTCGCGCTCGTCGCGCCGTTGCGGTATAAATTGCGAGGTCGGGTCGGCAAGCGACTATTGCGCGCCGCGTGCGCCGATCTCCTGCCGGATGAAATCGACGCGCGTCCGAAGACGGGCTTCGGGGTTCCGCTCGACGTCTGGTTTCGCGGCGAACTCAACGGCATGCTGAAGGAAGCGCTCTTCGACGCGTCGTCGGAGCGTTCTTCGAACTGGTTCGATCGCGACTACGTTTCGCGACTCGTTCGCGAGCATGAGGAAGGTCGTTTCGACCATGCGGCTCGGCTGTGGTCGCTCTTCGTCTTCCGACTTTGGGAGGCGCGCCAGTAGCGGCAGGAGGTCGAGATGTGCCAATTACGCGGTTTTTACCAAAAAGAGTAAACCTTTTTATTATGAAGGTCGATAGGAATAGAGGAGCCTGCCTATCGACGCTGGCTTCGACTCGCCGCTCGAAAGGATTTGATTGGGCGAGTCGCGAAAGGACGACGCGCAACTGAAATTGCGCGCATTGGAGAGCGGATCGTCTGCGGCGACGCGGCGCGCTCTGGTAAAGGATTGGAACCATGACGGATTATCGCGAGAATAAGGACGTTCGGAGACCTTTCGTGTCGACGCCGGATCCGCGCGTCTACTTTCCGGCGAGCTCCATAGCGAGCGCGCGCCGCGATATGACGCGCTGTCTTGCGCGCGGCGAGGGCGTCGCGATCGCAACGGGCGGCGCGGGGGTCGGCAAGACGTTGCTCGCGCGTTCGATCGCTACGGAATTTGAAAGCGTCGATCTAGTCGCGGTCGTCTCGGCGTCGCGCCGTCTTAACGTGAAGGCGTTTCTCCAGCAGACGCTCTTCAGTCTTCGTCAGACGTTCGCGGGCGCGGACGAAACGGAACTGCGCCTCATGACGTTCGACTATCTCGAACATAGCGCGCATGAGCGTTTCGCGCTGATCGTCGACGACGCGCAGAATCTCACGCTGAGGGTTTTCGACGAAATTCGCGCGCTTGTAGATCATTGCGCGTCGACGATACAGACGTCGGTCGCATTGCTCGGCTCGCCGACGCTTGAAACGCGTCTCAACGCGCCGTCCCTCTTCTCGTTCCAGCAGCGAATCGTCTCGCGCTCGTATCTTGAGAATTTCGAGGCGGGCGAGGTCGCGAAATTCATAGCGCGCGAATTGCAACGCGCGTCGGTCGACGCCGTCTTTACCGAGGACGCCGTGCGACTTGTCGAGAAGTATAGCGATCGCGCGCCGCGCGTCGTCGTACAACTGTGCGATCGCGCGCTCTTCTTAGCGACGGAAGCGGCGAAGGAGCGCCAAGAGGAGGAGGGCGCGACCTTGCAAATTGGCGAGCAGGAGGTCGAAATCGCATGGCGCAACCTACAGAATATCGCGGAAAGTGAAGGTAAAACCTCCCGGACGACGAGCGACGAAGCGCCCTTCGAAGAAACCGACGTCGTTGAATTTGGCGACCTCGACGACGACGAGGACGGCGACGAGCCGATAAGCGCCAACGCGCCCCAATCCCCTGCAACGCCCTCTAATGACGCCGCGCCTTCGTTTACGGAACCGGCGGCGCCGCAAGCGACGGAGAATCCGGCGAGTCAAGAAGAGACTGCCCCAACGTCGGCGTCCGTCGAATCGGACGCGCTCGTCGACGAACTTGAAGAGGAACTCGACGAGGAGCTCGAAGACGTTCCCGGCGAAATCGATTCCGATCTGGAAGCGCGACTGCTCGCCAAACTAGCGCAAAAGCAAACGAAGTCTCAAACGCAAGACGCGACGCCAACTGAAGAAGAAAGAGAGTGCGAGACGAACCCTATGAAGCAGAATACGGATTATTCCTCGGCGGCGCGACCGCGACGACGACGCGAACTTGACGCAACTTATCTTGCCGCGCCAAGCGTCGACTTGATCGACGAGTCCGACTCCGGACTCTTCGACGCCTCCCTCTCTTTTGATTCGGAAGGCTCCGCCGAGTTTGTCGCGAACCCGCCTAGCGTTACGCGACGTCCGATCGTAGACGGCGAAGACGGCGCGCGAGAATTCCGCGACGTCAACGGCTTCAACGCCGAAGATTCCGCAAGGTTCGCCGCTGACGATCGCTATCTCGAATCGCAGTTCCGCAAGGCGCCGCGCGACTCCTCGCTACGCAACTGGGGCGATCCGGCGCCCGACGAGCCGCAGTCCCTCGAAGATCGCGCCTATCGCCAGATCGTCGCCTCGTGCTATCGCTCCGCCGCAGATTTCCCCGCAAGCGATCAGTATCTCAACGAGTTGCGACTCCTGGAACAGGAAATCGCCGAAGAAGCCAATCTCATTCGACGCATTCGCAATATCCACCTGCAACTGCGCGCCGCGCGCGACCCGCTCGCGCAAGGACAAGCGAAATAAAATCTTCAACTGAACGTTGGCAATAGACGCCGCCAAGTCGCC
>CADCOO010000124.1 GCA_902803085.1 uncultured Planctomycetota bacterium | reverse complement strand
TCGTCGATTTCCTCGTCGTCGGCGTTGAGGCGCGCGATTTCCTCGGAGATTTTAACGTGATCTTCGAGGGTGGCGCGCGCGAGCACGCGGCTTCCCCGCGTGTCCGCTTCGAAGGTCGCGGCGGGATAGGCGTCGGTTAAGGACGCGACGACGTCGGCGACCTTCATGGAGTAGATCGGGTAGGGAATGAGTCTGAGATCAGACGAGCCAAACGTTTTAGCGATTCTCGCGACGTTGTCGGCGACGACCTTGTGTTCAGCGGGGGTCGCGATCACAAGGAGTTGCTTGGTTTTCTTATCGACCTGAACGAGTTGCGCGGCAGGAGCGAGCGCCTTTACGGCGTCGACGAGGTCGTCGGAGGGCGCGGCGCCGACGTCGTAGTACTGTAGGACGGGGTCGAACTCGGAAATTTCTTCGGGATCGAGAATTTCAAGGAGTTCTTTAACGGCGTCGAGGGTAACGACGTTGTTCGTGCGTACGAGCAGCGTTTTGGACGCGGAATCGTAGGACGGGGTCGCGTTAGGATAGATCGCGGAGATCTGTGCGATCAGGGTCGCGTATCTTGCGCGCCGAACCGGCCATCGCAGCAGGCGCTTGTCGAGATCGTTTTTCTTAATAAGATCGTCGATCGCCTTCTGCATGATATCCTGTTCCTCTTGCGTTCCCCAGACGACGACCGCTTGATTGTAGTAGTCGTAGGTAACGCGCGCGGCGGGAACGAGCTTGCTCAGGTCGCGAATGTAGTAGGTCGGCGAAAAATAGTTGCCGACGCTGTCGTAGGAGTAGAAGCCTTGAACGGGATACGACTTAAAGAATCGTTCGACGCCGTCTTCTCCGCGCGCGTCGACGGTCGCCAAGGTCGCCTTCGCTTCGTCGAGCTCTTGCGCGGTTCCTCGTAGGATAATGCGCGCGTTGAGCGTATCGTTAGTAACCTTAACGTTTGGATGGAGATCGTTGAGGATCGTAACGAGGGTCGCGGCGTCAACGTATTTCGGCGAGTAGAGGGACGCCGTATTGCGTTCGCCGGTTTCGAGTTCGGCGAGTTGTTCGAGGGTTTCCTTTAGCGCTTTGTGTTGCGCGGGGAGCGCCCAGACGGCGAAGGAATTGGTCGCGTCGTCCTTGAGAATTTTGATCGTTCCCTTGTCGCGCTGCCAATCGTCTTTGATTTGCTCAAAGCGATCGCGCACTTCCTTGGTCGTCTTATAGGCGACGAAATAGTTCTGATCGGCGAGCGGATACTCTTCCTGGATCTGCTTAAGCGCGCGCGCGATTTCCTCGTGCTGGAACGGTTTGGCGACGACCCGCAGCGTTGCGGAATTGTACTGATCGCGCTCGATCGTATTGACGTTCTTAACGCGTTCGCGCAACATTTCAATGAGTCGATCCGGCGCCTGCGCGTCGAGCTTGTAGTAGCGCGTTTCGTCTTCCGGCGGCAAATTGAGAATCGCGTCGGTTATGAGCTTGGCGGTCGCAAGCTGTTCGGTCGGCGTTCCGATGATCGTGAAACGTTTGCTCGACTGATGGAAGTTCAATTCGACGCCCGGAACGGCGCGACGGATATAATCCTGAATTTCGCCCGGTAGTTCGCGATCGACGTCGAGATAATAGACGCCGTCTTTTTCGTCGGTCGTCGCGTTCTCAATTTCCGCGACGTACTTCTTAAGGCGAGCGACGTCGGCCGGCTTGCCGGATAGGAAGAGCTTCATATTGGAGCGATCGTAAGACGTCACGACGCGCGGTTCGATTTTGGCGAACGCGCTGACGACTTCGTTCGGGAGCTCCTTTTCGAGCTGTACGAACTCGACGATGAAATCAAGCTGACTCTCAAGCTTGTCGGCAAGTTCGATCGCGGCGTCGACGGCGCTCTTAGAGCCGTAGACGATAATCGCGGGCGAAGTATAGTCGATCATCGTGTCGAGCCCGGGAATCGTATTGACCAAGACCGAGTTCGCGGTCGCCACGGCGACGCGTCGAATCGGAATCACGGACATATAAGCGCCTCCGGTTCCAACGCTGAATTGTTCCGGCGCGGCGGCTTTTTGCTCGTCCGCTTGCGCCGCTACTTGCGCGGGCGTAGGTTCGACCGGCGCGGGCGCGGGTTCAGCGGGAGCCGGAGCGGGCTCGGCAGGCGCGGGCGCGGGCTCAGCGGGAGCCGGAGCAGGCTCGGCAGGCGC
>CADCOO010000123.1 GCA_902803085.1 uncultured Planctomycetota bacterium | reverse complement strand
TTTGACGAAAAAACGCCGCCCATGTGCTTTATTCACGGAGACGACGACAAGTGCTCGCCTATGGCGTCCGTCGCCGTGTACGAGAAACTGCGCAAGATGAACATTCCCGCTGAAATGCATATCTACGCCAAGATTCCTCACGGATTCGGCGGCAATCCAACCGACAATCACGTCGGCGACTGGCTCAATCGCGTCTATTACTGGATGCAAAAGATGGGTTACTAACAAACGAACGCGCGACGGCGATTCTTCGCTACAACGCGCGATCGCAATTATGATAAACGTCACTTGATCGGAGTTGAAAACTGTCATGAAACGTATTTCCTTAATCTTATGCGCGACGCTCGCGCTACTCGCCGCGTTCGCTACCAACAACCGCAACGCGCAAGCCTTTGAAGAATTCGACGTGTGGAACGGCGTCGCGCCCGGAGAAAAACCTGACGCTACCAAGCCGACTTACGAATACTGGGCGCCTGAAAAGAAAACGACCGACGCCTGCATGATCGTGTGCCCGGGAGGAGGTTACTTCGGACTCGCATACGCGCACGAAGGGGATAAGATCGCGAAGTATTTCACCGGCAAGGGCGTTACCGTCGTCGTCCTCAAGTACCGCGTCCCGCGCCGCGAAGGCTTGCCGAAACATATGGCGGCGTGGCAAGACGCGCAGCGCTGCGTCCGCGTCGTGCGATCGCGCGCAAAGGAATGGGGCGTCAATCCTGAAAAGATCGGCATTATGGGATTCTCCGCAGGCGGACACCTCACGCTCATGACGGCGACCACGAGCCAGACAAACTCCTACGAGCCGACCGACGATATCGATAAACTGCCATGCCACGTCAACTTCGCCGCGCCGGTTTATCCCGCATACGTGCTCGAAGACGGCGCCGATTCCGAGAATAAGAACAAGGGGAACGATTCGCCCATGGTCGACGACTTTGCCTTCGACGCGAAAACGCCCCCGATGTGCCTCATTCACGGCGACGACGACGTCTATTCGCCAATGGGGTCCGTCGCCGTCTATACGAAGCTGCGCAAGATGAATATTCCTGCGGAAATGCACGTTTACGCGCGCGTCGGACACGGGTTTGGCGGCAATCCAACCGACAATCACGTCGGCGATTGGCTCAATCGCGTTTATTTCTGGATGCAGAAAATGGGGTTCTAAAGAACGCCTCCCAGAGAGCGCGACGGACGATTCGCGCTCTCTAACCGTCGCGTTTGTCGCGCGTTCAGCGCGCAAACGCGCGGGTCTGCGCCGCGCTCTAACGACTAACTACGCAATTGCGACGCGACTTATCGTTGAAAAAGATCGGTAAAACTTTGCCCGTTACGGAAAAAGAGCTTGACAAATCTTACAAGGCAATTATAAATAAAGTAATTGGAAGGCGAGCGGTCCGATCGCGCGAACCTTTGCGTTATTATTATCCATTTGAGATTGGCGCGATTAGGACCCGGGTTGTTAAAACGCGTTTCGCCATAAGTAACGCAACGAAATCCACTAAGATGTTAAGAAGGTTACAATGACTAAGAAAGAAATCGCGCGACTTGTTTACAACAATACGCAACTCAATCTTGCCGATTCGCAAGAAGCCGTGCAGGCGACCTTCGAATCGATTATCAAAATCCTTATTAAGTACGAGCGCGTCGAACTACGCGGCTTCGGCGTTTTCGCTATTCAGAAGCGCGCCGCTCGCAAAGCGCGCAATCCGCGCACCGGCGAGGAGGTGTGGGTCGACGAACACGAAACCGTCGTCTTCAAGCCCAGTAAGCTCATGAAGGCTGAGATCCAATCGAAGCGCGCGCGAGCCGCAAAGAAGGTCAAGAAAGCCGCCAAGAAGACCGTCGCTAAGAAAGCGCCCGCAAAGCCCGTTAAGCCGGTCGCCAAGCCCGCCGCTAAGCTCGCTAAGCCCGCCGCCAAACTCGCTAAGCCCGCGACGAAGCTCGCTAAACCGACCAAGCCCGCCGCTAAGCTTGCCAAGCCCGCTGCGAAACCAGCCGCTAAGAAACTTGCCAAGCCGGTCGTCGTCAAGAAAGCGACCAAAGTCGCTCCGACCGCCGCGCGCGCCAAGAAGGCCAAGAAGCGAGGCCGCTAATTGCGTGAGCGTCCGCGCGAGATAGACGATTTCGCGCGCGTACAATACGAAGAAAGCCGAGAAGACCAAGCGCTTCTCGGCTTTTTGCTTTCTAGAGCAATCGCGGG
>CADCOO010000122.1 GCA_902803085.1 uncultured Planctomycetota bacterium | reverse complement strand
GGGTTATCGCTTTTTCGTTTCGTCGAAGACGCGCGCGGTAAAGGCTGGCGCGGACTCGTTGGTTTCTTTACGTACGGCGCGCCAATTGCCGGTCCATTCGTTGGAAGCGGTTTTGCGCGGGTTTGTCAGATCGGCGCGATCCGATTTTTCGACGAGCGTCCAGCCGTCGGAGTCCTTTTTAGTCGTCTGCGACGGGCGTTTGATCGAGTTTGAAGTCATAGGATCGAGCGTCGGCGTATCCGCAGATTCCTCCTCTTCGATCCGTGCTTCCGGCGCGGTTACCGGTTCGCCTTCGTCTTCGTCCAGGAGTTCTTCCGGCAATCCCAATCCGTGAATATTGGAGCGCGACTTCGGCTGCGTTGGACGAGCGGCAGGCTTAGGCGCCTTCTGACCGGGCGCGACGACGTAGCCCGAGGTTTGGATCCTGACGGTCTGCGGCACGCCCAGCTCGTCGACTTGATCGGTGGTAACGATGAGCGTCGCGCTGATTTCGCCGAGATTGTCGTCCGCCGTAAAGCTGATCGGCAGTACGTGCACGGTATTGTTCAAATTCGTTTTGAGATAGCTAATTCGTTGATCGTCCGACTGCAGGTCCTCGATTTTAAAGGGCTCCGACCCGCTAACGACGATGTTCTTCGTAACCTTCTGACCCGGCGTTACGACGCCCAGCTGTAGAAAACTCGGCTTTGCGCTAAGCGGCTCGACGACGAGCGCCTGAACCGGCAGGAAGATCGACGCGGTCGCAGGATCGCGATCGTTCGTCTGGAAATGAAGGAGGTCGTGGATATAGCCCGGCGCGGCGTCCGGTTTGAGCTCGACAAGAATTTCGTACACGACGCTTCCGCCGCGACGGCGCACTTCGCGCGCTTCCGCCTTAATGCCGGGGTTGTTTTTTTGAATGCCAATGAGCGCCCAGTCCGACCGTCCTTCGTACTGCAGATAGGCTTTTTTCGAAACGGTCATACCGTGCTGAACGGCGCCGAATTCAATAATGCCAGGTTCAAATCCGACGTCGGGACGAATGTACGTCTTGACCTGCATCTGAACTTCGGCGTAAGCGGGCTTACTGAAGACGAGTCGGATCGTCGCCTTTCGCTGTTTGGTGTGTTCCCGACCGGAGGTGTCGACGCGCGCGACGACCTCTCCAATTTCGCCAGGATGGACGACCTGCTTCGTAACGGTCGCTTTGGTGCATCCGCAGTTGGAGGAGACGGATGAAATAACGACGTCCTCGTTATAGATATTTTTGAACGGGAACCGCTTTTCAACGTCGGCGTGCAGCGCCACGCTCCCGAAGTTATGCATTCGATCAGTTCCTAGCTCGCTGAACATTTTTACCGCCCACTGATCCGATTGCGCGTAGAGCGGTCTTAGAAGGAGCGCGCACAGGAGTAGTAGGGCAAACCTGGCGTAGCGAGCGGCGCTTGCCGCAATTCGCACGTTGCGATTCGAAATCGCCGTACTTTGACGTCGAGCATGACGCGTCGCCGCCGTGACGTTTGCAATGGTCTTGTTCATTCCTAGCCTCCTGCCCCTAGTTCGACGCGCGTCCGTGCGCGTTCGGTTCGTTGGCGGCGCCCCGTTTCCTGTGCGTTGTAGTTGATCCGTCTGTTCTGTTTTACACGACGCGCTTTCGCGTCGCTAAAAACCCTTTGCCAGTATCGGCGCCTACAACCGGCGTCTTGACAAAATCCGGAAACTTTCTTGAAATCGACATAATAGATAAATTCGTTCAATTTGATTATCGCAGATCAGCGTGAGAAGACGTCGCCGCTGAAATACGATTATAACGAATTTTTCGGGTATAACGGACGGGGCGATATTGCCAACGACTGGACGGAGATTTCAATTTGGGAAAGAAAAAAGGTTGCGGTTGGCGCTTTTTCTCGTTCTTTTTTCAATTAAAATAAAACAAGTTTCGTCGAGAGAGCGTAGTAGCATTGTCGACGGCGACGTTCGAGGCAGAGAACGTCGTGCCAGATCGGCGTTTTTCGGCGCTGAACGGCGAGTAAGTCGTTCAACCTTCCCCCTGAGTTTAACGGCGTCCCCATGCAGATACTAAGAATGTCAAATTACCGTTTCGCGCGATTCGCTTGCCGCGCTCTCTTGCAATATCTGCTGATTTTCGGCGTCTTTTCCGCTTATGTCACTTGTCTGTCCGAGTCGAATTGCGCGAACGCGCAGACGCTCCGTTACCGCGTGCTGGGGAACGAGCGCGCTAACGACGCCAGTCCCGCTCGTCAGGGGTATGCGCGTCCCGACTCTTACGCTACGCCGCAAACGCCAGCCGTTAGAACGGTTCCCCCAACGACGAACACGATCCCGCGAACGACGTCCCAGTCTCGATCGGCGTCTCAACTGCAAACGATTCCGCGTTCGACGTCGCCGAGCGGCGTCGTGCGTTTGCGCGACGACGCCTCGCGCGCGGGCGTAGCGCGTTCCAATAACGCGATTGCGCCGGTCGCGCCTCCGCAAGCGCCGTCTTCCGCCTCTAACGGTAACGGCGTAGCGCGTCAGGTAACGCCGCGCCGTTCTAGGGCGCGCGCGGTCGTCGACGTCGACGCTCGCCCGGGCGCGTATCTTTCGCAACGGGACGGACGATACGATTTCCTGCGCATTGTCGATAAGAGCGAGCTTGAGGGGGTGGTTCGTTCGACTCAGGGTCTCTGCATCGTCGTTCCACATAAGAATTTCCTCTTTCCCTCGGTGAAAGAGAACGAGAAAGAAGGCTCTGACGCGCCGTCGGCGACGGTCAATCTAGTCGGCGCGTCCCATAAGCCGCTTCCCGACGATTACGTCGTCTTTGTCCTCGCCAACCTCGACGAGGACGAGCGCGCGTTACTTGCCGACTCGCGGGACGGAGCGTGGAACGGCGTTAGCTTGCTTGACGCGGCGCTTATTGCCGAAGGGCTTACGACGCGCGAGAAGAGGGCGCATTACGACGCGCGGTTCGAATCGCTGCTCGCGACGCTTTCGCAACAAACTCGGGCGCTTCAAGACGAGCTCATGAAGACGGAGAAGGTCTATACGTTTCTTCATAGTCGCGCGCTGTATTCGAAGTACGATCTTAATTGCTCGAGCGTCGCGGCGTCCCTCGATTCCGGGGTCTTCAACTGCGTTAGCGCGACGGTGCTCTTCAATTGCTTTGCCTCGCGCGTAGGATTGCGAGTCGCGGCGTTGGAAACAACGGGTCACGCGAAGAGTCGGGTCAAGTATGCTGATTCGTATCTAGACCTCGAGACGACCTGCACCAATTGGGATCGCCTCCCTGATCGAATGCGCGCTTATACGACAAAGGAACCGAACAAGCGCAATTTAGGGGTGCCGTCTCCGAATTCTGAGAGCGATTCATCCGAAGGGGGCGCGACGTTAAATTTAGTCTCGTACAGCGGTTCGCGCGATTCTTCGAACTCGCCTGGCGTTGAAGAGGGTTCGACGACCTTTACGCTCGATTCAACGGCGCCGCTTGGATATTCCTTTACGCGTTCGCGGCGTCCGATGCGCGAAATCAGCGACGTCGAACTCGTGGCGACGATCTATTACAACGTCGGAGTCGACTATTACCAATCGGGCGCGTACGAGCGCGCGATCGCCTCCTATATCAAGGCGGTTCAGCTGGCGCCTAATAATAAGACGATCCTTGGCAATTTGAAAGCCACGCTCAATAATTGGGCGATCGACGTCGCCATGAAGGAGAAAGATTATAAGACGGCGATTCAGATTACCGACCTCGGCGCCAGTCTCGATCCCGACTTTGCCGAGTTCAAACTGAATCTGCCGATCTTCTTCCACGATTGGATTGAGAGTCTAGGAAGAGATAATAAATTGGATGAAATCAGAGTTGTCCAAGAGGAATACAAGAGGCGATTCGCGGAGTAATGGATCGTCGCGCTTGCGATATGACAATAGAGAAGGCGACCTTTCGGCCGCCTTTTTTGTAGCGTCGTCTTTTTAACGCGGTTCTATTCCGTCTTCGCTTCGGCGTCTTCCGCGCCGTCTTCTTCGAGCTCCAGAGGTTCCTCCGTCGTCGCTTCCTCCTCGACCGCCTTCGCAAGCCCCTCTTCGCGAATCTTCTGCAGGCGCTCGATCGCTTTTTCGTCAAGTTCCTGATAAGACGCCTCCATAGAAACGGACGTCTTTTCCGCAGCGGTCGTCTGTTCGCCGAATGTCTGCGGTATCGCCTGATCGCCGCCGATACGCATGCCGGCGGAATCGTACGTCGCCGTCGTGAACGGTCCGGCGCCGAAGATCCAACGATCTCGAATATTCGAAGCCTTCGTATTCACTCCGGACTGCCAAATGATCGCGCCCGTCGTCTTATTGTACGCCCACATGCGCAACTTGACCTGCGCCTTCTGATCCGTTCGCTTGATGAGCGCAAATTCCGGAATCGACGTCGCGTTATTCAGCGTGCCTATCGCCGGAATCGTCGTCTCTGGTATGCCGTACATAAGTTCGTAGCGATTCGTCCCGACAGCGCCGGGCGCCACTTCCACAATGTAGTCGGCGGCGTCCTCGCTATCTTTTACGAACGCCCCGTTTGCCGCAAGTTGCTGGCGTACGAGGCTCTTGAGATAGTCCCCGTCCGTCGTCGTATTGGCCGCCTTGACGTGAACCTTGAGACCCGCGAGACGAGAGTAGTCGTACTCGTCGACCAGCTCCTCCATTGCGCTTGATATCAGCAGTTGCTCCGTCGCCGTTCGACTCGTGTCCGAGAATTTCGTCGTTCCGCACCCCGCCGCGCACGCCAGCGCGAGCGCTAAAACGGCAAGTCGACGGCGGCGCAATGCGACCCGGTCGCCAACGGCTCGAACTGACAAACGTTTCCCTCTTATCGAACGCGACGTCATCAAAAACTCCTTTTTTGACTTTAATACGCGAATTCCACTACGTAGCGCGGCGCGGCGAACTCGATTATCGCGGGTTCGCGCACAACGTCTCGAGGAGTATACTCTTTTTGCGAGGATCGTGAAAGAGGGATTTGGCGGTAAAGAGAACGACGCCTGCGAAAGCGGTATTTCAATCTTCTGTCAACGAATCGTCCGCACGCCGTCTTCCTTTTCAAAGATAGACCGTCTTAGAATCCACGTTCGCGCTCAGACGCACGCTTATAGCGCTTCCGATTCCCAATATTTTGTCCCCTTCACGTCAAACGAGACCCAACAGGGCTGACGTCTGTTTGGGGACCGTAGCGGCGAGAGCCGGTTCGCGTGTGAAATACCGAGCGTCTCCAACAGGAATCGAACCTGCAACCTTCGGCTTCGGAGGCCGACGCTCTATCCAATTGAGCTATGGAGACGGAATCGT
>CADCOO010000121.1 GCA_902803085.1 uncultured Planctomycetota bacterium | reverse complement strand
TCTTTTGAAGGTCGGGGGTATTGCGGCATGCGTCGACAACGAACAATTTGTGTTCCGCGTCGCATGCGCCAATCGTCTCGTATACGTCCTCGACGGCAACGGCGGTCTCGGTGATTTTAGCGAGATTGAGATCGCATGGAAGAATGTATGAGGCGTTTGTGGCAGGGAGATTGACGCCGTGCCCGCTGTAGGCGACGAAGACGAGGTCGCCCTCCTTGGCCTTTGTACAGACCTCTCTGATCGTGGCGACGATATTCTCTCGCGTCGGCTTGTGCGTAGCGTCTTGAGCGTTGGAGTCGAGGATAATAATCTCGTCGTATCCCGCGCGTTGAAGGGTATCGGCAAGCGCTTCGACGTCGCTAGCGCAAAAGTTCAAGGAGATTTCAGGATAATCGTCGTAATCGTTAATTCCAATGAGAACGGCGTATCTTTTGCCGCCAATCTCGTCTGAGAAAACGTTCAATGGCGCTAGCAAAAACGCGGCCAGCGCGACGACGCGCGCTACTAGCGCTATCCACCGCGCGACTCGGCGTTCCTCTTTCTTCGTCGTCATGTTATTGTTCCTGATCTGTGATTATATATCTCGCGTCGTTGCGGACGCTTTCTATATAGTATAGAACGGCGAGCAACTGGCGTTATGAGAAAATGAGGAAAAAGACGTTTTCTCGCCCCAACCCACGCCAACGTCGTCGATTCGGTACGATTATGCCGACTATGCGCGCTACCTCCGCGGCTTCTTCTGCGTAATCTTCAGATCCTCGCTATAGCTGGAAGCGCAATAGGGGGTCTGAGCGCACGTTTCCCCTCGCAGCTTGGGAATCCGTTTGCAAAGCTCCTCCGCAAGCTCGGTAACGTCGACGACCGTCTCGGCGCGCTCGACGACGCGAAGGAACGCCGCGCTGGGAAAGCGCGACGCTCCGCAGAATAACGTCGAGCAGAGGGAGCGCTATTACTCCTTCTCCGTCGGGTTAATAATGAACTTCTGGCCGTCCTCGCTCTTGAGTGCGCTCGCCCACCAGACGTGTTGTCTGAGTTTGAACTGCTCTTCGGAGATCTTCTCGACCTCGGGCGCGATCGCTTCGGCGGCGGTCAACGCGTCGACGTTCGGATGCGTTTCGATATAGTCGGTAAGAAGCTTCGACATGAGACTCGCTTTGCGCGACTCGCGGTCGACGAGCGAGACTTCGTCGTCGCTACTCGACGCGATTATTAGCATGTCGTCGCCACCGAGCGATTTCTCAAAGGAGGAATTGACCCACTCGAACTCGCGATCGATCGCGCCGCCGGAATAGCAACAGTCGAAGAGGAAGAGGATCTCGCGTCCCGGCATGAGATAGGTCCACTGATTCAAGGCGTCGCTTGAAATCAGCCCGGTCGAACTCGCAAGGTCGTTTTTAAGAACCTGGGCGTCGTAGGGTACGAAGAACATTTGGCTGGAAATCGTCGCGCCGTGCGAAGACCAGTGGACGATTACGCGATCGCAAGGTCGCAAAAGCTCCGGCAGGTAGGAGCCGAAGAGGAATTTAATATGATCCGCGTCGGCGTCCGCGTTCGTAATGAGCAGCGTGTTCGCAGGATCGAGCGAACCCTGCTTCTGGAGGATCGTCGCGAGCCGGGTAACGTCGTTGACGCAACTGGGGAGGTTCGGAACGGCGTCGCTTTCGTACTTGTCGATTCCAATTCCAACGAAGTAGGTCTTCGGCGCGGCGAGATAGGCGTCTTTCGCCTCCTGATTTTCAAGAACGGCGGTTGAGAGTCGGCACGCGCCGTATTTCAGCGTTCCGTCCTCGCTAAACGCCGTATTCTCGAGCACGCCCTTGCAGAGCTCGCCGAAATCGGCGCTCGAAATTCCGCTCAAAGCGGCGCCTGAATCAACGAGCGCGCGCAACTTGTCCGCCTGCAATCGCTTGCTCGTTACAACCGTGAGAAGATACTCGCACCCGTAAGGCGCCGTCGCGCGTATCCACATGCCGGCGTCTGGTATCGACTTTTCTTCGCCGGCGCCGATCGCGTTGTCGAAGTCTTCGATCTTCTTGACAACCTCGTCGTTAGAGTTTTTGAGATCGTTCGGATAGAGAAGCGAGACGCGTCCATTTACGTTTTGGTAGAAGACGTAAAGAAAGCCGTCTTCGTCGCTCGAGATTCTGAACGCAACCCGGTCGTTCTCAACGAAAACCGTCGACGCGGCGTCCGGAATCCAGCGCCTAGTATTTTCGTCGCGTTTCGCACGATAGCCGGCTGTGCGAACGTTAAAGGAACTGTTCGCTAACAACTTAACGACCTGCGCGCGCGTTTCCGTCCCGCTCGTCCCGCCTTCTTTTAGCGCCTGTTGGTAGAGCGCGAATGAAGCTGGAAAATCCGTTTGCATATTAAAGGCTGCAGACGCCTGCTGCGCGGGCGACATTCTAATTTGTCCGGCGTTTTCGCCTTGCGGCGCCAACTCGAATTCCTCGTCCGTCCGAAGCTCCATGCCCCGCGACGTTCCGATTGCATAGGATCCGTCTTCCGGCCATTGCTCGGCGCCGAACGCGCTCAAAGGCGCGCATATTAGGCACGACGCCGCTATTGAAAGCCATGATGATTTCTTATTCGGCATAACACCCCTTTGTATCTTGCAGTTGGTCGCGCATGAGGAAACGCCGCGCCTGAGCGCGCGACGCTTCCTTATTTACGCGTTATGAGGTAATCGGAATCTATTTCGACGGGTTAATGATAAATTCGCCGTTTCCCCCCTGGACGCTAAAGACAGTCTGACGTTTCTTAAATTGAGCCATCGCAAGTTGGTTAACTTCGTCGGCAATTGAATGGCCAAGTTCAATAGCGTTCACGTTGCGGTGAGCTTTAAGATAGTCGATTACAACGGACGTCATCAGGCTGTAATTGATATTGTCACTACGCACAGACGACGTCTCTTCGGGACTGCTCGAAGCGACGATGCTCAGATTATCGCCGCCTAGCGACTTTTCATAGCGCCTGGAATCTTTCGTCCAGTCAAAATCCGGATCGATCGCGGCGCCGGAGTAGCACGCGTCGAAAATGAACAAGAGCTTCTTATCTTTCATATTGGAAGCCCATTTGTTTAAATCGTCGCTAGAAACCATCGTATCAACGTCGAACTGTTTGGAGTCGTAGGAGACGAAATACATATTCTTATCTTTCGTATAGCCGTGCGACGACCAGTGGATGATCACGCGATCGCCAGGCTTAAGGTATGCCGGTAGGAACGAAGAGAAGAGATACTTGATATTTCCAGTCGTAGCGTCTTTGTCGGTCAGGAGAATGACGTCGCCGTCCCTGACCGCGCCCTGTTCCTTCAAAACGTCTGCGAGCGCGTTGACGTCGTTTACGCAACTCGATAGAGATCGGATACCGTTCTTAAAGCTTCCAACTCCAATCCCGACGAAAAACGTTCGCGGCTTGTCAAGGAACGCTAATCTTTCGGTTTCGGTCTCAAAGGTATAGAAGAAATGACGATGAACGCCGTATTCGAAATCGGGCGCGTCCCGATCGTCAACGTCTTGCTCGACCATAAGATCTTTCGATAGCTGCGCAACAGAGTGCGATCCGCTATTACCAGAGGTTCTGCTAGAATGAACAAACGAGCGCAATTCTTCCGAACCAAGCTTTTTGCTCGTTACGATCGTCAGTAGCATTTCGGTCCCAAAAGGAGCGCCAGTTCTAATTCGGACCCCCTCCTTAGGAACAGCAACCTTCTTGCCCGCCTTAACGCTATTGTCCGCCGTTTCAAAACTCTCTAGCACGTTGCCGTCTTTATCCCTGACTTCGGCGGGAAAGAGAAGAGAAATGTCGTCGTTGGCGCCAACGGAAAAAACGTACAGGTAGCCGTCTTTTTCACTTGTCGTTTCCAAACAGATAAGCTCGTCTTTAACGAAGGTCGAGGACTCTTTACCAGGAACGAACCGTCTTGTTTTGGGATCGCGTTCCGCAAGGTAGCTTGTTGTCTGAACGTTAAACTGAGCGTTGGCCAGGAATTCACTGAAATACCAGAGGTCGGAACGCGATTCGGAGTCGGCTTCTGAACGTTGCTCTTCCACGGCGGTAAGAAAAGTATCGTTCGCCTCTGTAAAGACGTTTCGCTGACCGCCTTTGAATTCCTTAGGGGAAATGGATTTATCCCCTTTAGGCCACTGCCCCGCAGCCTGACACTGCGCGACGAGGTCTCCGACGATAAGCGCGCCAAACGAGAACGCGATCAAAACGAGCGTGGGGACGGCTCTTTTACTAAAGAATCGTTTCATAATCGTCTCCTTAACGAGTAGTTTTCTTACCAATGAAAGTCTGAACTATTTCAACGTTGTC
>CADCOO010000120.1 GCA_902803085.1 uncultured Planctomycetota bacterium | reverse complement strand
TGGTCCGCCGGCGAAAACAATTTAGTTTATGATTCTTCCAAGCCGCTTTTTGCCAACGGATACTACATTAACGAGGATTCTCAGGTCGTCGACAAGGGCAATAACGCGTATGCGACGTCGTCTCAGTACGCAGTCATTGAGAAAGATTTCTCGGGCAAGGATCGTATTGACCACCGTACGATTGATATTGGCGCGTACGAAGCGACGGTAACGGTCGAGACTCCGTCGACTGTCGTGACGACGCTCGACGACGTAATCGACGACACGGATATGGTAATTTCGCTCCGCGAAGCGCTCGCGTATGCGGACGCCGACGCCAATCTTGGAACGACGATTTCTTTCGCGTCGTCTCTGAGCGGCGGAACGATCACGCTTGTCGACGGCGAGTTCGCCATAACGAAGGGCTATACGTTCGACGGAAGCGGCGTGGAAGCGGCGGTTACAATCGACGCGGGCGGCGCGTCTCGCGTCTTTAATATTTCAGGCGACGCGGGCGCGGTCGAGATTAAGAATTTAACGTTGACGAACGGATCCGCCGCCGAAGGCGGCGCGATCGCTTCGGCGAGCGATCTGACGCTCACAGACGTTTCAATTACCAATTCGACGTCGGCGAAACGCGGCGGCGCCGTTTTTGTAAACGGCGCGAATCTGACCGTCTCCGGCGCCTACGTTAGCGGGATAACGACCGGTTCTTTGGGCGGACTCTATGTCATAAACGGCGACGCCGCCATTTCCGGCTCAACGATAGAGAATAGTACCGCCAACTATGGACCTGCTCTCGTCATTCAATCTGGCGCCGCGACGATAATCGACAGCGTTATCGCCGACAACGCCGGCGAACGAACCGGCGCGGTTGAGATTATGCAGAGTACTCTTTACGCAAAGAATACTCAGTTCCTACGCAATTCCAGTACGAATACGCAAAGCGAATTCCTTTCTGGCGGCGCGATTACCCTCTTCAGCAACTATGGCGTTTATCCGAACCTTCCCGCAGACGCCACAATCGAGGACTGCGTCTTCGACGGCAATGAAGCGTCCGGTAAAAACGGCGGCGCGATTTCGACGAACGCGGGTCTAACGCTCACGATTAACGGCGGCGCGTTCACGAACAATAAGGCGAAGGAAGCTGGCGGCGCGATTAGCGTCGAGGGATCGAATTTGATTCTCAACGGCGTTTACTTTGGAGGCAATTCGACGGAAGGAAACGGCGGCGCGATCTATACGTCGGCGGCGGTTCTAACCGTTAAAGACGCGGAAGGACGCACGGAACGCGTTACTCCGAGCGCGACGGTCGAGGCCGTTAATTCAGTATTCGTCGGCAATACTGCGGAAAAAGGCGGCGCGTTCTACTTTTCGGGCGACACTTCCTTTAGCGCGGTTAATATTACCGTCGCCGACAATACGACGACGGGCGCTTCTGCGGCGATCGACGCAGTCGGTAGCGAGGGTAATATTTACAACTCGATCGTTGCGTTCAATACGGGTGCGAACGTAAAGACGACGGGCGTCGTTAACGCGTATAATACGCTTTCGGATTCCGCCGCGTGGTCGAACGCGGACGACGAGGGCGTCGTCAATTACGAGTACGATCCCACTTGCTTGGTCTTTGCGGGCGAGGGCGACTACTCTTTGGCGACGACCTCGCAAGCGATTAATCTCGGCAATAACGAATACGTCGAAGGAATCGACGTCGACATTAACGATGATGCGCGCATAGTCGTCAATATTGTCGACCTCGGCGCCTATGAGCAACAGAATCCAGCGATTAAAGAGACGCCTTCGCTCGTCGTCGACTCGTTGGAAGACGTGTGCGACGAAGGGGACGGCGTCATTACGCTCCGCGACGCGCTCCGTTACGCCGTTCTCTTCCCGGAATTGGGCGACGTAATTACGTTTGACGAGTCTCTCAACGAGGGCGGTACGATTACGCTTGCCGACGGCGCTCTTGAGGTTGCCGGCGCGCTCACGATCGACGCGACTGCGCTCGAAGGCGCTCTCGTCGTCGACGCGGCGGGGCTATCTCGCGCCTTTACCGTAACGGCGGCGGAAGGAACGGTTGAGTTCAAAGGACTCGCGATTACGAACGGCCTCGCGTCAGGCGAAGACGCGGCGGGACAGGGCGGCGCGATTTATTCGACCTCGAACGTCGCCCTCGACTCCGTAACGATTACGAATTCTGGCGCCTCGTCGGACGGCGGCGCCGTTTACGTTTCCAGCGCAAATCTTACCGTGACAAATTCGACGTTCTCCGGTAATACAGCCGACGGCGGCGCCGCGCTGTCGGTACAAGACGGAGCGCTAACGATTGTCGGCGGCGCGGTTGAGAATAACGTTGGTCAGACGTCGGGCGCCGTCGCGTTGCGTAGCGCTGGCGAAACAGAGCAAGAATATACGGCGCTTATTCAAGGCGTAGCTTTCAATGGCAATACGAGCGAAGGCAACGGCGGCGCAATCAGCGCCGACCACGGCTTTACGGTCAATGTTATTGGCGCGTTGTTTACCGCAAACGTTGCGACGAATGGCGGCGCGATTGGCGTTGAGGGCGCGGCGCTCAATATTGTTTCCTCCTCGCTGCGCGGCAACGAAGCGATTGAAAAGGGCGGCGCCGTCTACGCGACGGAAGAAAGCGACCTTTATTACGCGACCGTTGCGGTAGGCAATAGTGAACTCGTTGACAATAAGGCGGCGCAAGGCGGCGCGTTCTTTATCGACGGCGCGTCTGATTACCAGTTTGGCAACGCCACGATTGCCGGCAATACGACGGCGACGTTAGGGTCCGGCGCATTGGCGGCGAGCTGGGAGGCGGAAGGCGTCGTTTATAACACGATTATTGCCTTGAACGAAGGCGGCGACGTCGCCGCAATGACGATCAACGGCTTCAATAATCTATCCAACTTTGCCGGTTGGACGAACGCAGAGATGGAAGGCGTCGTCAACTATCCGATCATTCCTGAACGCGAACTCTTTGCGAACGTCGCTGAGAGCGACTACTCTATCACCGGACGTTCGCAAGCGGTCGAAATCGGCGATAACGCTTACGTTCTCGACGTTTATCAAGACGTCGATTTGACCGGCGTCAACGCGCGCATTATTGGCGACGCGGTTGATATTGGCGCCTATGAAGCGCTCAATCCGGAATTCCCGGAAGAGCCGGGAATTGTCGTTACGACGCTCGACGACGTTGTCGATATCTTCGACGACGTGATTTCGCTTCGCGAAGCGATCGAGGTCTACTCGGTCGAAGGCGACGTTATCACGTTCGACGCGACGCTTGCGGGCGGCACGATCGCGCTTGACGGCGCGACGCTCACGATCGATAAAGCGCTCGCGATTGACGCGTCGGAACTGGAAGGCGGCGTGACGATTGACGGCGGCGACGCGACGCGTATCTTTACGATAACAGCGAACGCGGTTCTGAAGAACCTCGCTATGACAAACGGCGCGTCGACCGCTCAAGGCGGCGCGATCTATGCCAATGGCGCCAAGCTCGTTTTGGATTCCGTTTCTATCGCCAATAGCGCGGCGAAGACGATGGGCGGGGCTCTCTACGCGATGAACGGCGAAGTCGAAATAACCGACTCAACCTTCTCCGAGAATACCGGCACGATTGGTTCCGCGCTCTACTTCATGACGACTCCCTCGAAGTTGACGAACGTCACGGTTTCCAACAACGTCGGCTCGACCGGCGCCGCCGTTATGGCAATGCAGAGTGAAATCGAGGCGACCAATAGCGTCTTTGAAAATAATGTTTCTTCTGGTACGAGCGACTACTTTGGAGGCGGCGCGCTTGCGCTCTTCAGCAACTACGGACAACTTCCGTACAAGCCGGCGAACGCGACGATAAACGGTTGTTCCTTTATTAACAATGAAGCGTTGGTTAAGAACGGCGGCGCTATTTCGACGAACGCGGGTCTCACCCTAACGATTACCGACAGCGTCTTCGACGGCAATAAGGCTAAAACTTCAGGCGGCGCGATCAGCGTTCTGGGGTCGACGTTGCAAGTCGTAAATTCGTCCTTCCGCAATAATGAGGCGGAAGGGAATGGCGGCGCGATTTATGCCGCCGCGACGTCGCTTGCCGTTCGCAATCCAGAGACCAATAAGAATGATACGACGACTCAACAAGCTACGGTCAACGTTGTCAACAGCGAGATTGTCCAGAACGCTGCGGCGCAAGGCGGCGCGGTCTTCTTCAATAACGCGACGGAATACGAGTTCAAGAGCGTTACAATTGCAAATAATGCGACGACAGAAGAGGAATCTGGCGCGCTCGCCGCATCGTCCGACGCCAACGGCGAAATTTACAATACGCTTGTCGTTCTCAATAACGGTTCCGACGTCGCCGCCGACGGAATCGTCGCCTATAACAGTATGTCGAGCTTCCAAGCGTGGAGTAACGACGACGCGGTCAATTATGTTTTCGATCCCAACCAAGCGGACTTTGTCTTCGTTGACATGGCGAACGGCGACTATGCGCTTTCGAATTACTCTCAGGCGATGGAACGCGGCGATAGCGCGTACGTCGATTGGGATTACGACTTGACCGGCGTAAACGCGCGCATTATCGGCGAGACCGTCGATATTGGCGCGTATGAAGCGACCGATCCTCAACCTCAGGAAGAGGGTGGAATCGTCGTAACGACGCTCGACGATACGATCAACTCTTACGACGGCTTGATTTCTCTCCGCGAGGCGGTTGAAATCTACTCCGTCTCGGGCGACACGATTACGTTTGATCCTTCCCTCAACGGTCAAACGATTACGCTTAGCGGCAAGCAGATCTCGATTCTCAAGAAAGATCTTTCGATCGACGCGTCCGCGCTTGAAGACGGTATTACGATCGACGCGGCGGGCGAATCGCGCGCGTTTATCATACTTGGCAACTATAATCCGGCGACCGGCGCAACGAATAAGTATATTACCGTTTCACTTACGAACTTAACGGTTGTCAACGGCGACGCCAACGTTTATCGTAGCGAGACGTATAACGACGTCGTCTTGGACAATGAAGAATTCAAGGCGGACGGCGGCGCCGCGTTTGCGTATGCCGTTAACCTCACGCTTACGAACGTTGCCTTCAACGATAACGACGCGTATAAAGGCGGCGCCGTCTGGCACTATAGCGGAACGCTAGCCATTAAAGATTCGACCTTTGACGGCAATACGGCCGGTTACGAAGGCGGCGCCGTGCTTGCCGCCTTGTTGAATGGCTTTACGAGCGAGAATTCGACGTATACTAATAATACGGCGACCACTTACAGCTCTGGCGCTATTCGTTTTGACCATCTTTTGGGCGCAGGCTCAATAACGAACGATACGATTACGGGCAATAAGTCCGGAAAGATGGGCGGCGCGATCCATGCGACGAAGACGACGCTGACGATTACCGGCGCGACAGTAGCCAATAACGAAGCTGTGTTGGGCGGCGGTCTCTCAACGCAAACGAACAGCGCCGTTACGATCCTTGAATCCGAATTCACAGGCAATACGGCGTCAACGGGCGGCGGCGCTCTGTATATGGGCGGCGGTTCCAGTAGCTTAACGCTCGAATCGGTTTCCATTGCGAACAATACGGCGTCTGGCAGTACGTACGGCGGCGGCGGCGTTTATGTGCGCGACGCTTCGACGTTTGTAGCTTCGAATACGACGTTTGAGAGTAATACGGCGACGAAGTTCTACGGCGGCGCGATTGCCGTCGGTAGCAACGCGAGCGCGACGTTGACCGACGTCGAGCTGACGTCGAATAGCGCGTTGCGCGGCGGCGCCCTTTATAATTTCGGAGGTACGGCGACGATAGCGGAACACTCGACGGTGACGGGCAACAACGCTCAGATTGGCGGTGCGATCTTTACGACGGGCGGTACGACGACGGTCTCCTACTCGACGGTGAGCGGTAATACCGCGTCGAATCAAGGCGGCGCGCTTTACGCCAACGGCGGAACGGTTAAGTTTGTGAATTCGCTTGCTGTTGAAAATCAAGCAAAAATGCAAGGCGGCGCATTTTACGTTCAGAAGGGCGAAGTCGAGGCGCAGAGTTCTACGATTGCTTGCAATTCTGGCGGCGCCGGCGTCTACGCCAATACTGCAAATTCGCACGTTACGCTGATTAATACGATCGCGGCACAAAACGGATCTGTCGACGTCGATTATAAAAACGCGACGGTTGACGGCTATAATTCGTTGTCGACCTTTGAAGATTGGAACGACGGCGAAAACAATATCGTCTACCATTGGACGGAACCGCTCTTCGTGGAAGACGGCTACGATCTCTACGTATCGGACGAGGGAGTTTCCCAAGCGATTAATTTCGGCGACGCTTCCTTGGGCGAGCCGCTGACGGTAGACTTTGTTGGTCGCGATCGCGTTATTTCCGGTAAGATGGATATCGGCGCATATGAAGCAGAAGGTGAATTCACGATCGAAGACCCGTCGATTGTCGTTACTACGCACAAGGATATTGTTAATCCTTTCGACGGTCTGATTTCACTTCGAGAAGCGGTCGAAGTCTACTCCGCCGCCGGTAATACAATTACGTTTGACCCGTCGCTGAACGGTAAGACGATTACGTTGCGTGGCGACGAAATCGCGATCAAGAAGAATCTTAAGATCGACGCGTCTGCTCTTGAAGACGGAGTTGTCGTCGACGCCGTCGACGCCTCGCGCGCCTTTATCGTTCTTGGTAAGTTCAATGCGAATACGGGATCAACGAACGGATACGCCAACGTTACGATTAACAACGTGGCGATCATGAACGGCAATGCAACCGTCTATAAGAACGATTCGATTGGCTATCCCGTCTTGGAGCAATTCAAAACGAACGGCGGCGGCATTTTTGCGTATGCGGCTAAATTGACTCTTAACGACGTCGCGGTTAGCGGTAATAAGGCGCAAAATGGGGCCGGCGTCTGGAGCTATGCGGGCTCTCTGACGATTAACGACTCGACGTTCGACGGTAATACTGCGAATTATGAGGGCGGCGCGGTTTATGCCGCTTTGCTCAATAGTTTCACGAGCGATTCCTCGACGTTTTCCGATAACAAGGCGACGTCCTATAGTTCCGGCGCCATAAGATTAAGCTCCATAAAGGGCGCCGCTTCGTTGACTAACGTCACGATTTCTGGCAACAGTTCTGGTAAGCTTGGCGGCGCGATTTATGCGACGAACACGAAGACGACGATAACTGAATCGACGATA
Source organism: uncultured Planctomycetota bacterium (assembly GCA_902803085.1). Classification (GTDB taxonomy): domain Bacteria; phylum Planctomycetota; class Planctomycetia; order Pirellulales; family Thermoguttaceae; genus RUG369. Next base: position 11,817 of record CADCOO010000120.1, on the reverse strand, counting down.
ACCGGCAACAAGGCGACTTTGGGAGGCGCGATAGCGTCGCAGACGAAAGGAGCAATGACGGTTGCTAATTCAGAAGTTTCCGGCAATACTTCGACGACGGGCGGCGGCGCGTTTTACTTGGGCAGCGGAACTTGCAGCCTGACGCTTAGCGACGTTCTCGTCGCGAACAATACTTCGTCGGGTAGCACGTACGGCGGCGGTGGAATCTATGTGCGCGACGCCTCGACGCTAACGGCGATGAATACGCAATTCGAGAACAATACGGCGCCGAAGTTCTACGGCGGCGCGATTTCGATCGGCGCTGGTGCCACCGCGACTCTGACCGACATTGAGTTCACGTCGAACAGCGCGTTGCGCGGCGGCGGCGTATACAATTTCGGCGCGGAACTTGGAATTGACGGCGCTTTGTTTGCGGGCAATAGCGCGCAAATTGGCGGCGCGCTCTATACGACGGACGGCGCGACGACGGTCTCGTATTCGACGTTGGTCGGCAATAGCGCGACGAACCAAGGCGGCGCGCTTTATGCGAACGGCGATACGGTCAAAATCGTCGATTCTCTCTTGGTCGAAAACACGGCCAAAGTTAAGGGATCAGCGATTTACGTTCAGGGCGGCGAGGTTGAGACGTATAACGCCACGATCGCCAACAACGACGGGAAAGCCAAAGTCGGCGTTTACGCTAATACGGCGAATTCTACCGTTTCGCTTTACAACTCGATCGTAATGAACAATACCGGCGCCGATATTGGGCTTTTGGGCGGAACAATCAACGGCTATAATACGCTGTCGACCTTTACCGACTGGACGTCCGGTTCCGACAATCTAGAATACGATCCTAGCAAGGCGCTCTTCAAGGACGGCGGCTACGAGCTTGACGCCGAGTCTCAGGCGATTGCCGCCGGCAACGTTGATTTCGTCGACGTTGAGTTCGATCTCGCGGGCAATCCGCGTACGACGGACGGAAAGGTCGACCTGGGCGCGTATCAGTACCAAGCGACGGAGACTTCGGAAGCGTTGCTCGACGAAGCGTTTGCCGAGCTCTTTGCCGACGATTTCGAACTCTAGTTAGTTCCTTGTTGGGCATTTGACAAAACGCGCCGGTCGCGAGACTAGATCGTAGTCCGGCGCGCAATAAAAGAGCCCAGTCTCGCGGGAGGCTGGGCTCTTCTTTATTAACTCATTTTTCGCGTATCAGGAACAAAAAGAAAAAACAATCGCCGACGTCGTCCAACCCGCGACGTCGGCGATAAAAGTATCAATCTCTAACTTGGGATCATAGCTGGTAACGAATTTCTCCGTCGACGATCGTCATAACGGCGCGTCCCTTCATCTTGCGACCAAGATACGGCGAATTGAAGCTCTTCGAATGCAGTTCCGAAACGGTAAAGACCCATTCCAGAGACGGATCAATAACGGTAATATCGGCGTCCTTACCAGGAAGGAGAGTTCCCTTGTCGATCCCAAGTATTCTTGCCGGATTGAGCGCCATTTTCTCCACAAGTTGCGACCACGTGAGAAGACCAGAATCGACGAGCGTTTCGATCATAAGCGGAACCGCCGATTCGAGACCAATAATTCCAAACGGCGCGACGTCGATCTCGCGATTCTTCTTCTCCGCCGCATGCGGCGCGTGATCCGTCGCGATAACGTCGATCGTACCGTCGACGAGCGCGTCTAGACAGGCTTGAACGTGACGTTGACTGCGGAGCGGGGGATTCATTTTGAAATTTGAATCAAAGGATCGCAATTCTTCGTCCGTAAGCGTGAGATGATGCGGCGTAACTTCGGCGGTAACCTTAACCCTGCGTTCTTTCGCGCGACGAATCGACGCAATCGCGCCCGCCGAGGAGACGTGCATAATGTGCAATCTTGCGCCGACGCTCTCTGCGAGCGCGATATCGCGCGTAACCATAATGTCTTCGGCAACGGCGGGGATTCCGCGCAGACCGAGCAAATTCGAGACGCGTCCCTCATGCATAACCCCGCTTTTGGCGAGCGGCGCCGATTCCTCGTGACAGAGAACCGCTTTATTGAACATTTGGCAGTATTCCAGCGCGCGTCGCATAAGCTCCGCGTCTTCGACCGACGAGCCGTCGTCGCTGCAGGCGACGGCGCCACTTTCAAAAAGCACGCCTAGCTCCGCGAGTTCTTCGCCCTTTCTCCCTTTGCTGATGCAACACATTGGATAGACGTTGCAATGGCGCGCGCTACCGGCTAGTTCGCGAATCAGGGAGACTTGCGCTTGAGTGTCGATTGGCGGATTCGTGTTCGGAGGGCATGCGATGGAAGTAAAACCGCCAGCGAGCGCGGCGAGCGATCCGGTCGCGACGGTTTCCGCCTCTTCATACCCTGGCTCGCGGAGGTGCACGTGCATATCGACGAGTCCTGGCGTTACTATTTTGCCGGTTGCGTCGATTCGCTGAACGTCTGCTGGAATTTGAGCGTCGGCGGGATCAATAAGGGAAATTTTACCGTCGACGACAAGAATAGTTGCGATTCGATCGATCTTTTGCGCCGGATCGACGACGCGCCCGTTTTCGAGTAAGATTGATGACGTCATGATGAACGGATTATTGTTAGAACCTTGAGGTTTAGGATGGATTATTGAGCGTTTCGTTCGGCGGCGGTTAGAGTCGCCCAGAGCGCCGCCATGCGGACGGCGACGCCGTTCGTTACCTGTTCTAGTATCAACGACTGAGGACCGTCGGCGACGTCCGGCGTGATTTCGACTCCGCGGTTAATCGGTCCTGGCGCCAGAATAAGCGCGTCTTTTTTACAGCGCGCGAGTCGTTCGCTATTCATGGCGTAGAGGTGTGCGTATTCGCGAATCGACGGGAAGGGACGAACGACTTGGCGTTCAAACTGAATGCGCAAAAGATTGAAAACGTCGACTTCGGGCAAAATATCGTCAAGGGAATGAGAGACGCGCACGCCGAGAGCTTCCCAATAATGCGACACGAGCGTCGAGGGACCGCAGACGATCGGTTTTGCACCGAGTTTGAGTAGCGCGAAGATATTAGAGCGCGCCACGCGACTGTGCGAAATATCTCCGACGAGCGCGACCGAAAGACCCTGGAGCGACCCGAGACGACGACGAATCGTGAGCAGATCGAGCAGCGCCTGCGTCGGGTGCTCGTGCGTGCCGTCTCCCGCGTTGACGACGGCGCAGTTCTTCAGATTTTTCGCGAGAAGTTGCGGCGCGCCTGGACATACGTGCCGGACGACAACCCCGTCGATACCCATTGATTGGATATTCTTCGCCGTGTCGACGATCGTTTCCCCTTTCGATAGACTGCTAGTCGCGGCGGAGAAATCGACGACGTCGGCGCCAAGTCGACGGCCCGCGAGTCCAAAGCTCGTGCGCGTGCGCGTTGAATTCTCGAAGAAGAGATTAACGATCGCTTTTCCGACGAGCAATGGAATTTTACGCTTATTATCCGGCGAATCCAAAACGTCGTTTCGGAAACGATTGGCGAGATCCAGAAGAAGAGTGATTTCTTCCGCCGATAAATCTTCGAGACCAAGTAGATGCGGACGCGTCCAGTTCGAAGGCGCCGGTCCCCAGTTGTCCTTATCGTATAACATCTATTACGCTCCTAATTTCTCGACGCAAAGTTCGCTCGCGCTAGTTCGGCGTCGACCAAAATGCTTTCCCTTTATTCTAGCGCTCTTTGCCGCGTTCGCTAGTAGCCCTAGAAAAAGAATGACGCGTCTAGCCTTTTAGACGAAAAAAGAGCCCGCAAGTTGAACCTGACGGGCTCTCTGTTCGACGGCGCTACGCGCATACGAGACGGCTACTCTTGAGGCTCTTCGTCGGCTGGCGCGGCCGACGTTTCTTCAATTGCAGGCGCCGCATCCTCCGACGCCTTGACGTCGTCGGGCGTCGGCTCTGAAACGGGTTGTTCTTCGGCGACGGGCGCTTCTGACGTTGGCGGTTCGGACGTTTCAAGGGGTTCGGAAGCTTCAGAAGCTTCGTTTGCTTCGTTGTCGCCCGACTCTGTCGGCGGGACGTTTTCTTCCTGAGCGATCCCCGCAAGTTCTTCCATTAACGCGGCGCGTTGTTTTGCGCCCGGTTCGGCGCATGCGCGGAAACGAGCGACGGCCGCGCGCGTTTCATTTTGCGCTTCGAGCGCGCGCGCGCGCAGATATTGCGCCGCGAGCCGAAATTCTTCTCCGAGCGCTTCGTCGTGCGCTCGGGTTAGGCGTAGCGATTCGTCGTCGAGACGTTTAATGAGCGCGTTTTCCGCCGTTTCAACGGCCGCTTTTGCGGCGTCGATTCGACGTTGATCGGCGCCTTCGCTTTCGAGTTGCGTCAAATCGTCCTTAAGGCGTTCGCAACTGGCGTCGGAAAGTAAAGCGAGATAGTAGCTCGTAATGACTTTGACGTAGCGTTTGGCGGCGATTTCCATTTGATAAGCGACGGCCGTTTCCGTTGCTCGTTGTTGCAGGTCCTCGCGGGTATATTCGACCTGCTGGCTTGCCAAATGTTCGAGATAGTTCTTTTGATCTTCGGCGACCAGTTTGGGAATACTTGCTTCCAACTGTCGAAGCGCGCGTTCGGAGGTCCGACTTTGTGAGAACCACGTGGCGGCGCCGTTTTCGTCGAGGAACTGACCGCGCAGATAGAGAATTTTACCGATCCATAACGGCGCGATCAACGCTTTCTTCGCGCCAGACGCTTCGCCGGAGAAGTCTGTCGTGTCGCCGTACGCTTTAACGTCGGTGGCCTCGGCGCCCTTGTCCGTCGACGACGAGACCTCGAGATTGCCGTTGGAGGAGGAGTCGAGCGGGAGCATGTAGACTCGAGTAAGCGCTTCGGTCTCGACGGGGAAAAGGATATGCTCGAGAATAGGCGCGGTCGCTTCATGGAGTCGTTTGACGTCGACGATGTTGTCCATTTCCAAGATGCGATCGCGTTGCGCCTGAAATGGGGTTGCGAGCACGGTGTTCGCATGACCGCTGAATTCCTCCTCGAGGGGCAACATTCTTGCGGAGGTTAAGAACGGGGTCGACGGGACGTAGGCGACCATCTTTTGGAAATCGGCGGCGGAGGCGTTATAAGGCGCGTCGGGCAAGTCGAACTTCCGTAGAATCGAATCGTCGTCGGCTACTTGCTTGAGAGTCGCAATTTTGTGATAAACGAGCTCAGGGGCAAGTTCGATCGCGTCGGGTTCGGCGCTTGCGAAGGGAAGAGCAAGTTCAGGCGAAAAGAGATAGACGTCGCTACCGTTGAGAACTACGCCGACGATAAGCGGGAAGGGACGCTCGGCGTTTGGATCGTAATTTTCCGGTCGTAGAATAAACGCGTCGAGTCGATGTTGACGCAGGAGTTCAATAAAGACTATAGCGCGATCCATGGCGGAGCCTTCGCCAAGGAGCAGCGTCTGCCATTCGAGTTGTGCGATCGCTCCCGCTGGGCCCGGCGTCGGATTGGCGAGGACGACGTTTTTGACCGTCCAGTCGAAGAGCTTTTTGACAATTTCCATATCGTCCTGTTTTTTGCCCTTCGCCCAGGAGAAGACGTCGCGGAACCAGATTTGCGCACGTAGGAAGTCGGCGTCCTGCGGCAGAAAGATTTTTTCGTCGAGCTTGCAGAGTCGCGCGAAATCGACGAGGCCTTCGTTGAGGGTCGCAAAGTTGTAGAATTGGTAGGGGGGCTCTTGCGCAATCTGTTTGATCTGATTTGCAAACGTCTCAGTAGCGTCGGCGAACTGGAATTCTCGCGCGCCGGCGAGCTTTTCGGCGAATTCGGCGCAGAATTGAACGAAGAGCGCGAGCGCGTCCGATCGGAGTTGCGTTGCTAGCGGTTCGAGTTGAGCTTTAGCCTTTTCGAGCGTCTGTTGTAGCTCGGCGCAATCGCTTTCTTGGGCGGTAGGCTTATCGCCGAGGAAGAGATTTACGAGTTCGTCGGCGCGTTTGGCGGTCGCGGCGAGCGCTTCGCAATCGGCGACGATCTGTTCGTATTCGGGATCGCTTTCGAAGTCGGGAGATTGCTCGCGATTCGTTAGCCAAGGGCTGAGGCGACTAAGCGCGCCGCGCAGGAACGCGGAGTCGGGATATTTCTCCTGATGCTCCGTTGCGTTCACAACCTGATCGATAAGATTGCGGTTCTGCTGCTCTTGATCTTCCAGGGAGGCTCTTTGCGCGTCCCCGTGCTGAATTTTATCCGATTCCGGCTTGCATCCGGAGATCGCCGCCGCGAACGCGAGCGTCGTCGCAATAGCGGCGAGCGCGCCGAACTTTCCCATAACGCCGAGTGTCTTCATAACAGTCGCCTTTGCCAAATAAAACGTCAAACAATACCGTTTCGGCGCGCGTCGCCGTTGCCGGAAACTGCGCCTCCTTAATTATACCCAATCGCGGCGCTCGTGTCCAGACGCCTTGTCGCGGCGTTCTCTTGCGAACGAGACGCGCTTTTTATCGTCGGCGAGCGGCTATTGATTTTGCGCGCGTGTTCGAGATAATGGAGGCGTATTGTGGAGGTTCGCTTAAGGGGGCGTTGGGCGACCTATTTCCGCTGGCATATTGGAAAGACCGGAGGACGTCGATGACCGAGGGAATTGAAATTACGTTGAGCTATGGGCTGAAATCAGACGACAAGCTCCGATATTTATTTTTTACGCCGGAGAAGTTTTACTGGGTGTGGAATGATCCTGAGGAAGTAGAACGAGACCGTAGGGAGCATTTTGCGGACGCCGTCGAGCTCTACGACGACTGGCGCGACTACGTTGAAGGACATGACCGATCCGAGATCGAGTTCGTTATAATATCGATCAAAAACAAATGGATAAAGAGACGTGAAATATTGGCGCGTTTCTTTTACGGCAATAAAACGCTCACTTTGACGCAGACTTTACCAATTGACCAGCCTGTTCCGGATACGTTCGTTTGCGCCTGCGCCGATACGTCGGAGACCTATGAAATAGGTAAAATCTGCTTATGGGAGGGGGATTCCACTAAAGAGGCGAGGGCGAGCGTAGAACGTATTTTTGCGCTTAACGACGATACCGTGCTGGCCAGGTCTTATAAAACAATGGATCAGAAAGACTTCTTGTAAAACGTTAGGATTCGTTCTGATAATGCGAGCGATTGGGGACGATAATGAAGAGGACTTCAAAAAATGCCGTCATGATTCTGATCGGCGTCGTTGTTATTTTAGGCGCGTTACTGTACGTTTTCGGAACGGGAACTCGAACGACGTACTTGGACTTGTCCTCCGGACGCGTTAGGGAGGAGTGGTCGGCGCCCCTATTGCCTAAGAGAACGTCGTATCATGAGACGCCTGTCTCGGAGTTTATTGATAGAACCTCGATCAAGATTGATCCCCCAGAATGGCGATGGTGCGGGAGCTCTACATACTTTCTGTGGTTGCCAACTTGTTATGAATGCGGTTCTGGCGGCGGAGTCGTTTCAGAATGGCGCGGTTGGAAATACATTTTAAAAGAAAGCTCCTTTACCGACGAGGAGGCGGTTCGATTAGCGAAGCTGTTTGTTAAATACATGAAGTCTCGCGTCACATTTGGGCTCGGCGATATCTACATGGAGACGGGGCTCTATGGGGCGTTCCGTAATGTTGACGATCTATCCGATTCTGAAAGACTGGAAAAGAGCGAAAGATTTAACTCCTTTCTTCAGGAGTGTGAGAAAATGATTGACGCTGAAGTTGAGGAAAGGGAAAAAAGGGGACGAGACAGAAATCGAGGGAGTTGAGCCGCTCGCCGTCAAAAAGTATCGCGAAAGAGCGCGCGAGCCTTAAAAACAAACGCGTCGACTTTGCGTTCCCTAAGGTGGAGCAAGATCGACGCGTTTGATTCAAAGCGATTACCCGTCTAGAAGAGCGTTTTAGGTTTAGGTTCCCGGTCGTTTTACAGGCAGGCGAACGGGAGCTCCAACCTCGACGTCCTGGGTGGGATTATCGCCGGGTTTGATTTCAATAGAGAGGGGCGTGAGCGATTGCGCGCCGTATTTCTGATCGACGAGATCAAAGGATTCCACCGGACCCGAGGGCGGCGCTTCGCCCTTCATTTGTTGAACGGCCTCTTCTTCCGTTTGCGGACCGCCCTCGAATTCTCGTTTGACGACGGTTACCTTAAAGGTTCCGGCGGGCGCGCCTGGAAATCCGTAGGTATGTAATTCGACGACGCCTTCCTCATTCGTATTGCCGCCGCAGGGCCAACGCATCAGCGCGGAATCTTGTGCAATTAGCGCAACGTTGGCGCCCGGTAGGGGCGTTCCCTCTTGGAGAACGCGCAACGAACATTGGTAGAGTTCAGGCATGCCGTCGGGACGCTTTTCGCCCTTGCAACCAAACGCGCTAGTTAAGGCAAGCGCTAGTATTGCGATCGTCCAATGATAAGATCTCAGCATTTTTGTCCTTTCGTGGTCGAAAAACTTTACTGGAGCGAGACGGACTCGCCGCCGCCCGGCGTCGCATAACCTCCCCAGATTCCGTACGGACTCTTGCCGCTATTGACCTGATGATCGTTGAGATTGCCGCAATCGACAGTGTCGGAGACGAAACGAATTGAACCGTCCATAAGCCCCACGTTGACGCCTCCTGAGTGATAGCTCTGAGCGCCGCCCGCGATCCACGCCCACCAGTTGTCGTAGAGACAGGTCGGAGAATTCGGCGGAATATTGGCGGTAAAGCAAGCGCTCGACGCGCGACCGTCGTACCACAGAGTTCCACGCCAGGTATTGGAGGGCGTCTGAATGCGATTGTGATCGTTCGGGTCATATCCGTTGACGAGGCATACTCCCGGTACGATTCCAACGCCGTCGTACATCGTCGGCACAACGGAAACGCCGCCTTTAACGCTTTCTTCGTAATTATCGCCGACGCAGGTCTCAGAAATCCCAAGCGTGTTGCTCGTACCGTCGGTGCAGAAGGATAACTTCTTCCACATTTGTGGGTGGAACATTCCGCGACTTCCCACCCTTGCTTCCGGCGTTCCTTCATATTTTTCATTGTACTGGCAAGCCCAAGGCGCGTCGCCGGTGCAGAAAATGATATTTGCGCGCCCAGTCGTGCAATTGACGCCGGCCTTGTTTGTCATTTCGCCTGTTTTCCCATCGGAAGGACAGATATAGGTCTGAATTTTAACCTGGTAGTTCCACAGCGCGGCGCCATTAGGTCCCTTGCCTTGCCATGGATAGCCTCCGACGTTTGCTTCGGCCTCCGAAGTGAACTGGCTCCAGATTGCCGTTTGCTCGATAAACGGTAGCAGAACGGTGCGCGCGCCGATAAAATAACAGTAGTTCGGATAAGCATTAACGTAGCAGCCGTAGGTGGTCGTACTTGCGGGACATGCGTTGTGGACGTCGTGATAGTTGTGGACGCCGAGCATGACCTGTTTGAGATTGTTGGTGCATTGCATTCTTCGCGCCGCCTCGCGCGCCGCCTGCACGGCGGGAAGAAGTAGACCGATAAGAATACCAATAATGGCGATAACGACGAGCAGTTCGACGAGGGTAAAGGCGTTGGCGCTCCGACCCTTGATCCTAAAGTTGTTCATAATAATACCTCCTAGAACGTTGTGGCGACTCGTTCCCAATGTGTCGCATGGACTGATTGGGGACGGAGACATTAACATGAATCGTATCATCAAGTAGGCGAGGTCCGATCGTGCCTGGAACGCTTTGAACGTCGTTCAAGGTTCTGCGCGTCTTTTGGGGCTAACCATTTTTCGTGTTTTCCCTTAGGCGTTCGAACGACTTTTATCGACTCGCCTACGGTCATTGTCCTCGCCGACAAGTCGTTTGTCAAGAGCGGCGCGATGTTTTTCAAGAAAAAGTGTGAAGAGTCGACCGATTATGACGACGCTAAGAAAAGAAAGCTGTTTGTCGATTTGACGCTCTTTCGACGCTAAAAGGGGACAAACGTCCAGACATTTCGGTTCCCGAGATAGTCGAAAGAGAAAAGCGCGGCGCTCCAATTTCCGGAGCGCCGCGCTTTTTCAGCGATTTCCACGCGTTTCAACCTCTTCGCTGAGCGTTTTATCTCCTGAAGATAGCGTCTTCAACGTTCCTTCGCGCCGTCTTCGGGGCGCTGCGCAACGGCGTGCGGCAGAAGACGATCGATCCACGCGGAATGGCGTCGGTCGCGATCGTTAAGTTTACTTGCTCGCCGTCGAGGTCGCCGATTTTGCGCCATGTCGTTTGTTTGTCGTCGGGCGCGAAGACCCAGAGTTCTCCGGTCGGCGCTTCCACGTTATTACCGCGTCGCAGTTTCGGTTCGCCGGAATAATCGCGGTCTAGCCATCCGACGCGCTGGTAGCGGAAAGAGCACCTTTCCACCTGAGCGTTAAGTTGTTCCGTCGTTTTGTTGACGACTAAATGATCCTTGGGCACGAACTTGAGTCGGGACGCAGCGAGCGAGCGAAGCGCTTTGATCTCGTCGCTTTCTGATTGAAACCGGTTGATCGCGCCTTTTTCTTCCAGTTGCGGCGCGTTGAGAACCTTTAGTAGCGGCGCCAATCGGCTTTCGAATCGATAGTCGCTCGCCGATAGGGTTTCTCCAATCTCTTTAAAGAGCGAATATTGCAGGATCGGATCGAGCTGATCCGTTTTGAGAAGAGCGGTGAGTAGCTCGCACCATCCGACGTACCATTGCGCGGTATCCTGATCGCGCAAGGAGTCTGGAATCTTCCACACCATATCGAGTAGCGCGGCGAGTTGCGCCTTTTGCGGCGACTCTTCAAGCCCGATTTCCCTGGCGTTTTCCGGTATTCGCACGTATTTAGGGGTTCCCTTTGAATCGGAGGAATAGACGTTGACGCCTGCCTTTGGACGTTCCGCTAAATAGTAGAAGAGATTCGTCGCCGGCGCGTAAGTCCAGTAATTTTGGGAGTTCTCTTTATCGAGCGCAATAAAGATCTTTCTTTGCGTCGCGAGTTTATGCTCGACGTCGTACCGCCACTCGGCTTCGCGTTTTTGAAGCAACTTTATTTCAGGGGGAGTAGCGTCGTTCTTTTCGGCGTTTTTAATAAAGTTCAGCGCGTTTTGAGCGATTTGCTCTTCGACGTGGAATTTTTCGAGTCGTTCGCCGTTTTCCTCAATGAACTTGTTCCACGCGTCGACGGCGCGCAACGGTTCCAGGGTTTTAGCGACGCGCGCAAGCTCTTGTTCGTATTGCGCAATCTCGGGGGATTGCGCGGCGTTCGTTGCGACGTCGGACTCGAGATAGGGCGCGAAGAATGCGCGCGCGCCGTCTTCCGTCATAACGGCGTCGTCAAGGGTTTCGAGTCGTCTGAGAAAATCGGCGTTGGTCGTGATGAACTCGCTGAACTGAGTAAGCTTATCAAGGGCGCGTCGCGCGTCCTCTTGGAGTTCGGTAGGTACTTCGGCGACGAGTTTTTGAGCGTCGGCGAGCGGCGAATCGAGCGCTTCAAGCGCCTCGTCGGGGTCGCGTAGATCGTTCGCCTTGATTTTATCGAGCGCAAACTCGAGTTGCGTAATCTGCGCGCGTAACGCCGCGAGTTCTTCTTCCGTTGGTCCCGTCGGCTGTTCCGGTTCGGGCTGGGTAGCCGGCGTTGCGTCGCTTTCTTTGACGTCAACTCCAAGTTCCATGTTTTCCGGATCGAACGCGACGTCGAACGAACCTAAGTCGCCTAGTTCCTGAACGGGATCGACGTCCTCGACGACGTTCATTTCTGTTGCCGCGTCCGTTTCCATCGACTCTTCGGTCGTCTCCCCAACGTCAGTCAACGCGTCGCCGGTTCCCTCATCAGTCGACTCGGAGACCGTATTGGTCGAGAAGAAAGGTAGATCATATTCGCGTTCCGGAATCGGATCGCCGAAATTCATATCTAACGGCGT
>CADCOO010000119.1 GCA_902803085.1 uncultured Planctomycetota bacterium | reverse complement strand
GTTGATCCATGGAGCGCCGACGACTTCGAAGGGCGAGCTCGTGCCGCGTCCGACGGAGATATTGGTGAACTCGGGAATACCGAATCCAGGATAGAGTAGCGCTTCGTCGAGGGATCGCATATTCGGGGACGGATTGACCCATGCCAGACCGGTTTCGTCGTAGTACATATCGCGCTTCCAGTTTTCGCACGGCACGACGGTTAAGTTCAAGTTGAGCTTATAGTAGTGCGCGAACGCGAGCGCGATCTCGCCGACGGTCATGCCGTGCTGGATCGGCATGGGGAAGAATGCGACGTAGGATTCGCGACCGGGATCGAGCATGGGCCCGTCGACGTCGACGGCGTTAATCGGGTTCGGGCGATCGAGGACGACGAATTCCTTACCGCTGTCGGCGCACGCCTGCATAGCGGAGCACATCGCGCTGATATAGGTGTAGAACCGGACGCCGACGTCCTGAATATCGAAGATGAAAGTATCGACGTTTTCGAGCATCTGCGGGGTCGGACGACGAATTTCGCCGTAGAGGCTGTAGACTTTGAGACCGGTCTCGGGGTCTTTAACGTCGTCGATATTCGACTGATCGAGGGCGCCGTAGAGGCCGTGTTCGGGGCTGAAGAGGGTGGTGAGCTCGACGCCGGCGTCCTGCATCGCTTTCGGAATGCGCTTGCCGTCGCGGAGGAGCCCGGTTTGATTGGTGAGGAGTCCGACTTTCTTGCCCTTGAGGATTTCGTATCCGTCTCGCGCGAGCACGTCGACGCCAGCGAGGGTTTCGCCGGGCTTGAACTCTTTAACGGCGTTCGGGGAGCGATATACGGACTTTTCAACGTAAGCTTTTGCGGACTCGGAGTCGACCTTTTCGCGGAAGGAGTCTAGCGCGACCTGACCAATTTTGCCGCACATGCCGACGTAGTTGCCCTTGCCGTCCGGATGGAGGCGATTGCCGAGGAAGATGACGAAGAGATCCATGCCGGGATCGATCCAGTATGACGTGCCGGTAAATCCGCTATGTCCGATCGCTTCCGGGGACATGAGCACGGCGCGATTGCCGGAGTAGGGTGAGCGCTTGTCCCAGCCGCGCGAACGAATGCCGCGCGGAATATCGAGGGGTTCGGTCATGAGCTTAAAGGTTTCGGGCGTCATGATCTGAACGGGATCGGCGCCGGACGCGGGGGTATAGGTTCCATGTCCGAGGAGCATGGACGCGAGAATGGCGAGATCAGGCGCAGTGGAGAAGTTTCCTGCGTGTCCGGCGACGCCCTTCATTTCGTAAGCGCGCGGGTCGTGGACTTCGCCCTTAATCCAATCGGCGTCGTCCGGATTGCGTTTTTCAGCGGGGGCGGCGCGTTTCTTCTGCTCGTCGTTGGGATTGTAGCCGGTGTCGACCATTCCGAGCGGCAGATAGATATTCTGACGGACGAATTCGTCTTCCGACATACCGGTTACTTTTTCAATCACGTATCCCATGAGAATGAAGCCGACGTCGCTGTAGGCAAAGGCTTCGCGCGGGGGCGTGCGGAGCCCTAGCTTGCAGATATTGTCGAGGATCTCTTCGCGATTGTAGCCGATGTAGTCCTTAATGCTATTGTCGGGGGTGAGACCGGAAATGTGGGTGAGGCAGTCGCGAACGGTGATCGATTCCTTGCCGTTCTGTCCGAAGTCGGGGAAGTACTTGGTAATGGGATCGTCGTAGTCGACGAGTCCGCGTTCGACGAGAATAGCGACGGAGATCGCGGTCGCGGTAACTTTCGTAACGGAGGCGAGGTCGTAGATCGTGTCGACGGTGCATTTTTCTACGGTCGGTTCGGTCTGGCGATCGCCGTAAGCGCGCAGGAACGCGATCTTATTGCCGCGTCCGACGGCGACGACGGCGCCCGGGAAGTCGCCGTCGGCAATTCCCTGTTCAACGAGCGCGTCGATACGATTGAGCGCTTCGGCGTCCATATTGAGCTCTTCTGGCGCGACGATCGGCTCCGCCATTTTAGCGGGATCAGGGTATTCAGCGGCGCGCGCGAGGTTGGCGGTAGCGCATATCGCGAGCGCGAGTAGTAGGTAGGCGATTCTTTTCATGTTAGTCCTTTTATGGGAGGAATAGTAGTTCGACCGCTCCTAGTTCGACGCGCGTCGGAATTCGGGTCGGTCGCGACGTTAGCGGGACGCGAACGCGTCGTACGCCTTGTATTTCCTGCATTATATCAAAAAGGATAGCGATTGGAAGAAAAAAGACAAGAAAAAGAGTCGCCGCGCTCCCAAATCAGGAACGCGGCGATTTGCAACTTTGCAGTAAGAACGAGCGACCGTAATTAGAGCGCGTATTCAGCGCGTTCGACGTTCGGCTTGGCGTCCAGTTTGGCTTCTTCGACGAGCTTCTGGATCGTCTCTTCGGTCGTTCCCGGTTCGGCGTTATTGCGAATAAGCGCTTCGGCGTAGGCTTCTTCCGGGGTCTCGTCGGACTCAAAATCGAACCATGCGGGATTGAATTCGACGGTCTGGTTGAGATTCGCGGAGATATTGGTTACGAGCGCGATAATGGCGTCCCAGATAGCGACCTCGCCGCGGCATCGGGTAAGTAGCGCGGGCTTGGCGCCAGCGGCGTCGCCGAACGCTTTTGCGCCGAACGCTTCGCACAAGAGCGGCATGATTTCTTCGTCGACGGCGTCGGGATTGGCGTCGGGATTTTTGCGAATGCAGTACGCCCAGTGCTCGAGCTCTTCGCAGTATCCGCGGCTGACGTCGGTCGCGTAGACCGCTTGGTAGCCGATCGCGGAAGAGAGCTGGTCGCCTTCGTCGGAGATGACGACGTCGAGATTGCCCTTGGTTCCGGCGACCTTCGTCTTATCGTTGACCGCCGAGGTGCGATAGAGGTACGCTTCCTTTTCCAAATCGATTTGGATCGTGCCCTTGGTGCCGAAGACGACTTCGCCGTAGCCGCCGAACCCGTTGCCGTTGATCGTGGCGTAGGCGACGGTTATCTTGCGCTGTTTGCCGAGTTCGTCGTCGGGATTGTAGTTCGGAGCGGGGTACTCGTACAGCGCGGCGACGTGGTCGTCGACGTCGCGGTCGAGCGAGTTAAATAGCGAGCGGGAGCCGGACGCGGAGACGGTGAGCGGGAATTGCTTCTTACCGCCGTGCATAGCGGCGATAAAGATGGAAGCGGCGTCGAGCTGGTGGCTTCCTAGCTCCGCCATGAGGCCGCCGCCGGTGCGATCCCAGAGTCTCCAGCGAATGAGCTCTTCAATAGCGGGTCGCTGATAGGTTGCTTCTCCTTCGGAGCGTACGGTCGCTTGATATCCGTAATCTTCCGCTTTTCCGTAGGTAACGCCCTTGTACTCGCCGCCGTTGATAAGGATGGAGTCGGCGATTTGCGCGCGCTTCTGATCGATTTTCTTCTGCAAGGCGTCGAGTTCGCGCTGACGGAGAACCTTTTCGCGCGAGAGGCGTTTGCCTTCGTCGATGAGCGCGGGGGTTTTGTCGGGCGCGTCGGCAATTTCAGCGACGCGTTTCTCCGCCTTAACGATCTCCATTTTGAGCTGATCGGCTTCGTTATTCCAATCTTTCCACTCGCGCATGAGCTCGCCTTTTTTGACGTCTTCCGCCTTGGCGCCTTCTGGCAGCGGCATTTGCCAGCTGTCGGAGCCGGGCAGATTGCCGCGGTGCCATTGCGCGCGGATGTAATGGACGTCGCCGATAACGGTCGAGTTAATGAGGCTCGTCGCGTGATCGTAGAGGATATTGTAATGACGCTGGTGCCCGATCGCGAGATGCTTATGGCATTCGTGGGCGACGCGAATCATTTCCTTGCACTTGCCGACGGAGTGTCCCATGAGCTTTTCGGTCAGGACGTGGCATCCGGCGCGCATTGCCAGGACGGCGGCGGGCGCGTGCAGGAAGAGGGGCAGCCCGATAATGACGCCTTCGATTCCAAGTTCTTTGGCGTCTTTGAGCAGGTCGCGGTAGTCGTTATAGACCTTGACGTGCTGGCGCGCTTCTTCTTCCGTCTTCCAGTTGTATTTCTTCATGAGACCGGGACGGACGGCGGCGGCGGTGGAGCTGTAGCAGTCGCCGTGGAACGCGCGATATTGGTTATAGGGTCGGATATCGGCGATCGCGACCACCTGGATGTATTTCGGGTTAATGCCGCCGATGAGGACGGAGCCCTCGTCGCCGGTGCCGAGCACGGCGACGCGTACGGGCTCGTCGACGAGACCGTACTTAAAGTAATAGGAACCGATACCCTTGCCGGAAGCAAGGTCTGCGCGGGACGATTGCTTGAGGAAATCGCGCCTCGTCAGTGGACTACCGATAGCGGCGAGGAAGTTCTCCTTGCCGATCGCTTTTTGTTCGCTCGTTAGATTCATATCTTCAACCTAAATATATTGTACTCTGCGCACGAGCGCGCTGCGAGTGATTGACGAAGTTGTTAAGCCGCCGTAGCGACGACGACCGCGCGCCGACCGCGTCCGCGCGCGGCGGTTCGAATTAAAGCACGTACTTCTCCTGATCGACGTTTGGCGTTCCCGCTTCGACTCCGAGATCGTCCTCGGGCGTTTCGTCGTTTTCGGGATCGAACCACGATTCTTTAAAGGAGACGCTTTCGCCTTTGTCGGCGGCGATATTGGTAACGAGCGCGATAACGGCGTCGCCGAGCGCAATGCGCGGATTGCAACGCGGCTTGATCGCGGGGTCGGAGCAATTGGGATTCTCTTTAACGCACCAAGCCCAGTGCTCGATTTCTTCCTTGTATCCGCGACTGACGGCCGGTCCTCCGCCGCCTGCCGCGACGGCCTTCTGAGCGGGCGCGCTCGCTTGCGTGTCGAGCGCCGCGGCGCCGGCGGATTTCTTCTCGACCTTGCTCGTGGAGGGACCGCGCAGGAGTTGCGAATCCTGCTCGCGTTCGAGAATAATCGTGCCCTTGGTGCCGAATACGATTTCGCCGTATCCGCCGAATCCGTTGCCGTTAATCGTGGAGTACTGAACGGTGATCGTTCGACGGCGACCGGCGGGCGTTTCGGGATCGTAGTTCGGGGCGGGGAACTCGACGAGCGTGGTAATGTGGTCTTGAACCTCGCGATCGAGCGCGAAGAGATTGCGGTTCGCGGAGACGTGAACGCGCAGCGGGTGAACCTTGCCGTTGTCGGGCAGCAGGGTCGGATCGTCGCCGCGCAGAATAGCGGCGCGACGATTGGAGGCGGCGAGGAAGATGGAGGCGGCGTCGAGCTGGTGGCTGCCGAGTTCGACCATGAGCCCGCCGCCGGTGCGCTTCCAGAGGCGCCAGCGAATGAGCTCTTCCGTACTCGGACGCGTATACTGCGGAGAGCCGTCGGCGTTCTGACCGATCGCCATATCCTCGTACCCGTATTCCGCCGGCGTCTTGAGATCAATTCCGTTGTACTGCGAGCCCGCGTCGAGCATGAGCGCGTCGGCGAGTTGCGCCTTCTTCTGCTCGACCTTCAGACGCCAGGTCTCGATATCGAGACCGCGCGCGTTGTAGAGCTCTTCGGTCCACTGCTCGAGTTCTTCCTGGAGCTTGCCCGCCTGCGGGTCGCTCGGCTTGAAGGCTTCCGGCATCGGCATTTGCCAGCTGTCGGCGCCCGGCGAGTTGCCGCGGTGCCATTGCGCGCGAATATAGTGAATATCGCCGAGCAAGCCGCGCTCGATCTGATCTTCCGCTTCGTGATAGAGAATATTGTAATGGCGCTGGTGTCCGATCGCAAGGTGCTTGCGGAACTTCGTCGCGGCGCGCGCCATTTCTTTGCATTCGATAATCGAGTGCCCCATGAGCTTTTCGCACAGAACGTGCAAGCCCCTGCTCATCGCCTGGATCGACGCGACCGCGTGCAGGTGGAGCGGCAGACCGATAATGACCGCTTCAATACCGAGTTTTTTCGAGTCGCGGAGCAGATCGCGATAGTCGGAATAGACCTTGACGTGCTTGCGCGCTTCGTCTTCCGTCTTCCAGCCGTATTTCTCCATGAGACCGCAACGCGCGGCGAACGCGGCGTCGCTGTAACGGTCGCCGTGGAACGCGCGATACTGGTTGTAAGGACGAATGTCGGCGATCGCGACGATCTGCACGAAATCCGGATTGCACGCGCCGAGAAGCACGCTGCCTTCGTCGCCGACGCCCAAAATGGCGATCCGCAAAGGTTCGGGATGCGTCTTCGAATACCCGTAATAGAACGCGCCTAGCCCTGCGGCGGGTACGGCGGCCGCGAGAGCCCCGGCTTTGAGAAAATTACGTCGTGAGCACCCGCAGGTCGCTCCTTTTTCAATCTTTGACGTCATTGTGAATTCTTTCCTAGTTTATGTTCTAACGTCGGACGCGCGGCGGCGTCTCAACGACTATGTGCTGTGAGAACGACCGGTCTCGACCGCGACGCGCATTTTACTAGTATAATCGAACGCGCGAGCAATCTGCGCGCTCCTAGTTGCCTTTTCGCTAAAAATCGCGCGCGGTCGCGCCGACTTTAGCGAACGGTGGAATTGCGCGGTTCGCGGCGGACACGTGGCGACGCTGCGTCTACGCGACGACTGGCGCCTCCGACTCTTCCACTCCGTACCATTTGCAGACGTTCTTGCCGAAAAGGTTCCAGAGGAACCAGTCGAGACCGCCCCAACGACCCGCAGGAACTACTGTCAAGACCAAAAGGATGAGCAGCTCGACCGAGTCCTTATTAAAGATCATGGAGTGCCCGATCATATCGGACGGGTAAGGATAGACGGTCGGCCACGGATACTGCGAAAGGACGACGTTGAGCATAAAGAGCGCGCCGCCGAACGCCGCTAGACGCGTGCACAGACCGAGCATGAGGCACAGACCGATCGCCGAAAGACCGACCGTTACCATAAGATCGAGGAACCCCATCGTCGACGGCTCCGCAAATGTGTTGATCCACGGCAATTTCGCAACGCATTCCATGAGGGGGCAGCGATTCTCCCCGTAGGTGATCTCAGAGAGTTGGCCCGCTTTCCTCTGTTCCGGCGTGAGGAGGTTCCAGAGATCAAGCTGGAGATTTTCGCCCATAGCGACGGGCTCTTTTGCGAATTTCTCGCCTTCGTTGCGGTATTTAATCTGGTCGTCCCAGTCGCGAATACGCTGGTATTCCGCTTCGTTTTTCGTCGCGTCGATTCTCTTTTCGAAGCGGCGCTTACTGGCGAGGAAAGCACGAATGTCTTCGCGATTTTCCAGCGTGTACTCGCGCAGAGACAGAACGTATTGATCGAAGATTTTCCTAGCCTCGGCAAGCCGCGCCTCGTCGTTAATGAGGTCGTACTTCTCGCGATATTCGCCGTAGTACTTGTACCATTCGCGTTCAATCACCGGCAACGTCCAACCGATACGTTGGCGCGTGTCCTTGACGATTTCGCCATCTTTGTTCACCGCCGCGCGCACGACTTCCGCCATCTGGAGACGCTCTTCGCCCCCGAGGTCCGGAAGGAACATGTAATAGAATTCCTTCACCGGACCCTTCGCCATGCCGAGAAAGCCCTTCGCCGAGAACTCGTTCGACGGATCCGTCTTCCAAATTCCCTCGTATAGGAAATGCCACCCGACCCCGATTCGCAATATAACGATCAGAGTAATTACGATCGCCGCGTAGCAGCCGCATGTTTTTGTCTTACTCAAGAGACGCCTCCTCTCGACCGAATATTCTCGACGCACTCCGCGCGTCGGCTCTGCCCAGTCGGTTTATGTAGTAATAAAGCTTAATTCCTATTTTTGGTCGTTACGCCGCGTCGAACGCGACCTGACGTTATAATTTGGACAAAGCGCAAACGTTGCGGCTATTGCCTAAATTAAACAGTTCCCTATATTCTAGCGCTAATGTGGAAAAACTCAAACAAGTAAACGGAAATTTTCCCCGAAAAAGGTCTCTTTATTACCCATTTTGACAGAAAAACTCCCCATAGTCGTTTTAATTCATACAATCCGTTTAATTAAACCGCGCCGCCGTCGAAATGGAGTTGCGCGGCGCATAGTCGCGCGCCCTGAACGACATTGAGAAAATGGACTCGCAGTCCGGCGCGGGTATTGTAAAGGCGCGGGAACGTCCTATAATACAGGAGTAAACTTTGAAAGCGAAAAGCGGACTCGCGCGTAGCGTTTTCGTCTTTCGCGCGCTCAACCGACGGGAATTCGACCTCCATGTTACGAACCGATGAAATTCTTTCGACTATCCGTATGTTGCACACCGAGCACCTTGACGTTCGCGCGGTAACGCTCGCGCTGAACCTTAACGACTGCGCGTCGCCGAACGTCGACCAGATGTGCAAAAAGGTATCTCACAAGATCGTGTCGCACGCGAAAAACCTTGTCGACGTCTGCGACGAGGTCGGCGGCAAGTACGGGATTCCGATTACGAATAAGCGATTAGCGATTTCTCCCGCGGCGACGCTCTTGGCGGGTCATACGCGCGCCGCGGCGCTGGAATTGGCGCGCGCGTTGGACGAAGCTGGCGAACGCTGCCGCGTCGATTTCGTGGGCGGCTTCTCGGCGCTGGTGCAGAAGGGGGTCGCGGACGGCGCGCGCGTGCTGATCGAGTCGCTCCCTGAAGTTCTCACGAAGACGAAGCGCGTGTGCTCGTCGGTAAACGCGGCGTCGCGCAAGGCTGGCGTCAATATGGACGCGCTGAAGACGCTCGGTCAGGTCATTCTCGACATAGCGAACGCGGACGAGGAGAATACGGGGTTCGCGGCGGCGAAGCTCGTCGTCTTTGCGAATATTCCGGACGACAACCCGTTCATGGCGGGCGCGTACATGGGCGCCGGCGAGCCTGAGGCGACGGTCAATATAGGCGTTTCTGGACCGGGCGTCGTCGACAGCGCGCTACGGCGTCGAATCGCGTCGGCGCAGAAGAGCGGTAAGAAGCTGACTCTTTCGGAGCTGTCGGAAGAGATTAAGACGGCGAGCTTCCGGGTAACGCGCATCGGCGAGCTGATCGGGCGCGAGGTTGCGGAACGGATCGGCACGCAGTTCGGCGTCGTCGACCTGTCCCTGGCGCCGACGCCGACGATCGGCGACAGTATCGGCGAAATTCTCAAGACGCTCGGCATAGCGCACGTCGGAGCGCCCGGCTCGACGGCGGCGATCGCCATGCTCAACGACGCGGTCAAGAAGGGCGGACTCTTTGCGTCGAGCTCCGTCGGCGGTCTGAGCGGCGCGTTCATTCCGGTTTCAGAAGACTCGACGCTCGCGGACGCCGCGGCGCAGGGACATCTCTCCCTTGAAAAGCTCGAAGCCATGACGGCGGTCTGCTCCGTCGGGCTCGATATGATCCTCATTCCCGGCGACACGCCCGCGACGACGATCTCCGCCATCATGGCGGACGAACTCGCGATCGGCGTTATTAATAATAAGACGACGGCGACCCGACTCGTGCCGTGTCCCGGTAAGAAGGCGGGCGACTTCGTCTCCTTCGGCGGCCTCTTCGGCGCCTCGCCGGTTATGCAGGTGCGCAACGTCGGCGCGAGCGAGAGCTTTGTTAATTTCGGCGGTCGAATCCCGGCGCCGTTGCAGTCGTTGGGGAATTAATTTTCATCCGACCGCAGGTCAAACAGGTTCCGGCTCCGCCGGGGCGCATGGACTTGTTTTCACAGGCGTCGCGTATTGGTGATCGGCGGCTTACGCTTATGGAGAGCTTAAATGGACGAAAGACCGTTTTTTAGGTACCATCCCAACTATTACAGCGAGCTCAAGTACGAGACGAAATATTGTACTGAAATCGATCCTGACACAAAACAATACGTCAAATTTAGACCCAAGGACAAATATGTTTGCGATTGTTGCGGAAAGGAAAGCGACGTCCACGAAGGGGGAATGTACAATGAACAAGATAGGTATTGGGTCGACGTCTCCTCTATATGTCCCGTATGCGTTGCGAACGGCGCCGCAGCCAGAAAGTTCAACGGTCGATTTAACCTAATTGATCCGGACGCAGTTCCAAGCGATCCTGAGCGATCCGATGAAATACAGCATCGCACGCCGGGAATTTTGACGTATCAGTGGCAGGAGTGGCCCGTCTGTTGCGACGACTATTGCATATTCCTCGGGCATTGCCTCAACGAGCCGGTTGCAAAGTTGAACCTTTCCAACGAAGAGTTGCATCCGTATCCCGACGACGAGTTCCAGAGAGAGTACTTATGCGGCGTTGACGGCGTAATGGAATGGCTTATGGACGGCGACGACTTGCTCATTTTTCACTGCGCTCGTTGCGGAAAATATTATATGCTGGACGATTCCGATTAACAGAAACGCTTTTGTCCGCGTTTCACTTATTATTGTTAGTCAACGGCAACGTTTTATAGGTTCCTACAAAATGTCAGAACGCCCAACCTTCAAATATCAACCGAACTATTATCGCATTAACGAGCCCGCCGACGAGAAGCGCGCGTGCGAATGTTGCGGTAAGGAAGTCGACCTGTATCAAGACATTATTTACAGCGCGACGAGCGACGCCGATTGCATCTGCCTCGACTGCGTTGCGAGCGGCGCGGCGGCAAAGAAGTTCGACGGCGAGTTCAACTGCGTCGATCCGGACCATCCCGTAAGCGATCCCGCGCGAACCGACGAACTTACGCGGCGCACCCCTTCCTTCTCCAGCTGGCAGGAGTACGATTGGCCCGTCTGCTGCGACGACTACTGCGCGTTCCTCGGGCATTACGACGACGAACCGGTTCAGGAACT
>CADCOO010000118.1 GCA_902803085.1 uncultured Planctomycetota bacterium | reverse complement strand
TTCGCCGCCCATTTCGAAATAGCTGAGCGTGCCGGTTCCGAACGCGGTGAAGTTGCCTTGCCATGCGGAGCGCGGGTCGTTGATCGGGTAGTGCGAGTGCCCAGAGAAGTTGATAACGCGCGGGTAGCGCTGAAGGACTTCGTAGAGGTCGGCGGTACCCCAGTTGTCCTCGCCTCGACTGCCATATACCGTCGGCGTTACGTGATAGTGCTGGAACGTAAAGATCGGCTTATTGGGATCGGCATTGTTCGCCTTTTCGAGCTCTTCGCAGTACCATTTCATGGCATACTGGAAGTCGCCGGTGCGATTCGTGCCCATTTCGGGCGAGAGCGCGATGAATTTAAAGCCGTTGACGTCGTAGACCTTGTTGGAATCACGTTCAAAAATCTCTTCCCAACGCGGTTTCGAGCCCTTTTTGAACTCGTGATTCCCCATGCAAAGGATCGTTTCTGTGCCAGGCTTAACGCCTTCGTCCATGATTCTCTTAAAGAGTAGAAGTTCGTCGTCGAGCCCATGGTCGGAAAAGTCGCCGGCAATGAGCATGGCGTCGAAGTTTTTGTACGGTTGCTCGGCGGAGTAGTCGTACATGAATTGAATAGCGCGTCGGAAACGATCGACCTCCTGCGCCTCCGGCGAGACTTTAAAGTGAACGTCGCTTAACGCGGAGAAGCGCAGTACGACGGGATTGTCGGCGGCTTCGGCGTCCGCTTCGTATTTCGCAAAAAGACGAACCGGGAGACACATGAGGGAGGCGGCGGAGGCGCCTCGCGCCAAGAAAGAACGACGCGAGAAGGCGTTGGAGGAGGAAGAAGTGGTCATGAAGGATTCCCTTTGCTGTTGCGGCGTGTCGCCGACTTTGTGAACGAGGACTTCGCGTCGACGCGTCGGCGCAAAACGCATAATTCTTAACGGTGTAAATTGGCGATTTGATCCGCCGAGAGCGCCCAGGTGAAGATTCGCGCGCGAGCGACCCGGCCGGCGAAGTAGTTTTCACCCGCGCCGTCCGAATGGACGTCGGCGCCGACGTAGAACGTTTGAATCGAAGGATCCGACGGATGCGCTATACTGCCGGGCGCGCGTTTCCGCGCGACTTCGCGACCGTCAAGGTAGAGAACGAGGTCTTCGCCGTCGTAGGTTGCAAAGGCGTCGCGATAATCCTTCCCAGGCGCGATCGGCGCGGAGACGCGGACGTAACTTCCGTTAATACTAGCGCGGAATTCAAGCGCGTGGTCTTTACCCTTGAGTTCAAATCCGACCCCGGCTCCTTCCGAATTCGCAAAGACGTCGCTCGAGTCGGACGGAAACGCGTCGAATTGGAAGAGGGTTGCGAAGGTCGCTTGCTTCTTAATTTTGCGATAGTCGCTTGGCGCGAAATGAACTTTAAAGAATTGATCGCGTCCGTTAAAGACTCCAGCGTTGGCGCCGTCGAGCGCGGGGTCAGCGACGATCTGCGGTTCTCCGTAACGCTGAACGGGCGGAACGTCGCCGACGAAGCCCGTCGGACGATTGACCGGCTTGCCGTCGACGAACTGGACGTCGAGGAAATTAGCGTCGGGACGCGGCGCCGTCTTGTCGATTGCGTCCTGTTCTGATTTTGGCGTTGTGAATTCGATTTCAATTGCTTGTTCGCTCTCTTTAAAGAAAGCGCTGAGCGCGACGATCCGCGCGCGATAGTTTGTCTCTTCGTCAAGATCGTCAAGAACGACGGTCATTGTTTTCGGCTGTGCTTTCAGATAGTACTGCGACCAGAAATACCGCGCGCCTAACGGTCGCCATTCGATTTTGCCGTCAACTTCTTCCTTTTGACTGAGTTCGACTCGATAGCTGTGAACGACGTCCGGACACGTCGCTTGCGGGAATTGCAACGCGACGGTCTCCGCGTCGATTATTTGCCGCGCGGCGATGAGATCGATCGCCGACCATTCCGGCTTGCTCGACGTTAGATAGCGCGCGTCCGTATACGTCTCTTTGGGGAACGCCGCCGGTTTGCCGACGTAGTAAACGAGGTCGAAGAAAGAGCCGCTTATGATATCGTACGGCTTGAGGGTTACGCTATTGTCTCGGCGTACTTCGACAATATACATTTGAGCAGCGTCGCGATAGCCCGACGGGTGTTTGTCGTACTTTCCGTACTCGCCGCCCATCTCAAAGAAGCTCAGCGTGCCCGTGCCGAACGCGGTAAAGATTCCCTGCCATGCGGAACGAGGATCGTTAATTGGAAAATGAGAGTGTCCGGAGAAATTAATAACGCGCGGGTAGCGTTGCAGGTCGTCGTACAGGTCAACGACGCCCCAATTGTCCTCGCTGCGTCCGCGACTTCCGTAGACCGTCGGCGTTACGTGATAATGCTGGAAGGTAAAGATCGGCTTTTCGGAACCGTCCGCCGACGCTTTTGCCAGTTCTTCCCGATACCAGTCGATCGCGTACTGATATTCCCCGTCATGCCCCGCGCCCGCCGACGGCGAAAGCCCAATGAACTTAAAGCCCTTGACGTCGCACGCCATATTGGCGGCGCGCGCCATGAGCTCCTCCCAACGCGCCGTCGAGCCGTTAATGAATTCGTGATTGCCCATGCAGAGGAGCGTTTTCGTTTCCGGCTTGACGCTCTCGTCCATGATCTTTTTGAAAAGAAGGAGTTCGTCGTCAAGTCCGTGATCCGCCATGTCGCCGGCGACGAGAATCGCGTCGCACGTTTTGTACGGTTGCGATTCCGAATATTCGTAAGCGAATTTAAGAGCGCGTCGCAATCTGTCGGGCTCCGGCGTTTGAGGCGCCGTCTTTATATGGACGTCGCTTAACGCGACGAATCGTAAGACGACGGGATTCGTCGCTTCCGCTCGATCTTCATATTCCGCGAAAAGAGGCTGCGGCAGACGCGTTAGCGCGGCGACGGCTCCGCCTTGCGCTAGAAATGCGCGGCGCGACAAGGCGTTGAACGACGAACCTGACATAGCGGACTCCCTATTGCAATTGACGTGAACGACGCTAATAAACAAAACGCGCGACGAGCAAGCCGCCCGCGCGCGCTCAAGAGCCATTATACCACTTTCTTTACGGTTTTTTAAGATCGTTCAAAGACAAGCGTGAAATTCGAGACGAATTGAGTCCGTACGGCGCTTTCCCATTGCAATATGCGACGAGAATCGTCGTCGGATCGACGAAAAAGATCGCCGGATAGCAGAACGCCTTCGCTTCGTTCTCTTCCGCTTTGTCGAGCGTCTTTTTGTGAAGGATTGAAGAACCGTCGGGCGAAAGAACGGCGATCGTTAGCGGATTGCGCGTATCGGGGGATTCATTCCACACGGCGACGAGATTGTCGCCGTTCGGCTCGCGTTTGATTGACGCCGGGGACGCCGGTGAAATAAGAGGCGAAGGAACCGATTCGCTCCAGGTTACGCCGCGATCTTCGGAGTAGGAGTAGTATTGACGCCCCGAGCCGTTGCGAATCGTCATGAGGAGTCGTCCGTCGCAGAGTTCGACGACGCCCGGCTCTTGGTACATGATTCCCTGACTGTTCGGAACTTCGTCTCCTTGTTTCCAATGCCGTCCGCCGTCGTCTGAAATAAGGCAGAAGAGGGTCGCTTTGCTCTCGTAGTTATAGACGTCGCCGCCCTTATAGACGTGGCGTGCGACCGGAATGATCAGCCGTCGCTCGGAGAGTAGTACGACGCGCGAATTATTCACGACGTTATAGGAGGGCGCGCCGATCGTCGACACGCGTTGCGTCCACGTCTGACCTTCGTCGTAGGAGTAGCGCAGATACGGTCGGCAGTCGCCGGCATTTTCTTTAACGAGGTAGAAGAGCGCGATTGAATTGTCGCTGAGCCGCAGAAGCGAGACGGACATAACGTTCATTTGTCCCTCGTTCTCCAGTACGAGCTCGTCGTCCTCAGACCAGGTCAGACCGTTATTGCGCGAAACGCGGCTCATTAGCTTGGCGGACGCGTGATCGCCGCCGTCCGATTCGCCGTAATAATGCGTGTAAACGTAGAGAATTGCGCCGGAGTCGAGGCGGATAAAGTCCCCCTCGCTATTGCGCGGGTTTGTTTTACTGGGCGGCAGATCGAGCACGACGCTCTTCGAGACCATCGGCGCCGCTTTTGGCGCCGTTCCCTTCTTCTCGTCCCCCATAATAACGAGATTGAACATCAAAGCAAGATATCCGACGATGAACATCATCACGCATAACCTGCCCATTTCGTCCTGTTTCATATTCAGCCTCCCGCTCAACGGCGGTCTCAACGTTGCGACGTTTTTCGTTTGTTGCATTTAGACGATCGACCGCCGTCGCAAGTTCGACTGAAAGAACTTGGCCGAAGGTTACCACCTCGGCGCTCGCGAAGGCGTCCCTTGCGCGCCCCACGACGGTTGCGTGCTTTGGGGCGTTGGATCGATTACCGACGACTCGGGATCGCGCGCGAGATATTCGACCGGATTAGCGGTCGTCGCCGGGGCGACGGCGTTGGTCGCGTCGACGTTATACGGCGCGTTCGCTAGCGCTCCAGAGTTCATAGGACGATTATAATTGGAATTGTCGC
>CADCOO010000117.1 GCA_902803085.1 uncultured Planctomycetota bacterium | reverse complement strand
CGGCAGATCGCCTCCGCCATCTCCTGCGTGCCGACCGCCGTCGGGTCGTCTCGATCGGCCTTAAGGTCGTACGTTACGTCCTTACCCTCGCGAATGACCTCGGCGACCGCGTTCTCAAGGCGATTCGCCGCGTCGTATTCCTTGAGATGGCGCAGCATGAGCATGCCGGACAGAATGAGCGCGACCGGGTTCACTTTATTCATGCCCTTGTACTTCGGCGCGCTGCCGTGCGTCGCTTCAAAGACGGCGCCGTTAAAGCCGATATTGGCGCCCGGCGCGACCCCGAGTCCGCCGACGAGCCCGGCGCAAAGGTCGCTCAGAATGTCGCCGTAAAGATTCGGCAACGCGACGACGTCGTAAAGCTCCGGCTTCTGCACGAGCTGCATGCACATATTGTCGACAATGCGATCTTCGAATTCGATCTCCGGGAAATCTTTCGCGACCTCGCGCGCCGTCTCCAGCCAGAGACCGTCCGAGAACTTCATAATATTCGCTTTATGGACCGCCGTCACCTTCTTGCGCTTATTCTCGCGCGCGTACTCAAACGCCGCGCGAACAAGACGATCGGAGCGCGAAACGCTAATCGGCTTGATCGAAACGCCCGTCTCTTCGTAACCCGTGCCGATCTTACGACCCGGAGCAAGCCGATTGATCTGCTCGATTACCTCTTTCGTCGAGTCCGCGCCGCGCTCGAATTCGATTCCCGCATAGAGGTCTTCGGTATTCTCACGAAAGATCACGAGGTCGACAGGAACGGAGCTGAAGAAAGAACGAACGCCCGGATAATACTTGCACGGACGAACGCACGCGAAAAGGTCGAGCTCCTGGCGAAGATGAACGTTAATACTGCGGAAGCCAGTCCCGACGGGGGTCGTAATCGGCGCCTTCAGCGCGACTCGCGTCCGGCGAACGCTCTCGAGCACGGCGTCCGGCAACGGATTGCCGGTCCGCTCCATAACGTCGATTCCTGCCTCTTGAACGTCCCAATTGATTTTAACGCCCGTCGCGTCGACGCATTTGCGCGCCGCTTCGGCAAGTTCGGGACCCGTGCCGTCTCCGGTGATTAACGTAACGTCGTAAGCCATCTCTTTTATACTCCTCGAGTGGTTGTTTCTTAATAAGTCGAGCGCGCGCCGCGCCGCCAACGCCGTTATTGTATCGGACCGCGCAAAATCGACAAGGACGGAGCTAAGATTATGTCGTCGCCGCACGCGCGCCAGAAAGGCGGACGTTAGAAGTCTATTGAATATCCTCGCCCCGCGCCAACGCCTCGACTTCGGCAACAGACAGCTTCGTATATCGCGCTATCGTAGCGACGGTCATATCGCCGCCCGCCAACATTTCGCGCGCCGTCTCAATACTGTTTTTGCGCGCTCCAACTTTTTCCCTATGTTGTAGCAATCCCTGATAGATCTGTTCCTGCTCGAAAGGCGTTCCCAATAAGTTAATCATTGCTTCCACGGTTTTGCTCCTTAAATAGTCGATCAACATGCCGCGCTCCATGCGTTCGTTGATTATATCCGTCAAGGATCTTCGCCTTGACGACGCTTCGCGTCATTAGGAAAGAAGGAACAATTGAACGCTTTTAGCGCTATCGAATGTCCTCGCCACGAGCCAGCGCTTCCACTTCTGCAAGGGATAATTTCGTATGTTTAGCTATCACGTCAATGGGAACGTCGCCACTCTCAAGGAAACTGCGCGCTATCTCGATACTGTTTTTGCGCTCTCCAATCTCAATTCCCACCTTCTGCCTATGCGCAAGCATCCCACGATAGATTTGTTCCTGCTCAAAAGGCGTTCCCAACAAGTTAATCATTGCTTCCACGGTTTTGCTCCTTAAATAATCGACTAGCACGCCGCGCTCTATGCATGTGTTAATTATATCAATCATGGTTTCTTTCGTACGCCCGCCAACGCGACGCTTCTCGTCGGTTATATGACAAAAAGAAACGTACTGATCGATTATATCGCCTCGTTCCCCCTCGTAGATAACGTCGACCGAAAAATCCCACGTCATTGAGCGACCGGGCGCCACGTGCTTGCGCCACGTGAGCTTTTCCGGCATATTCTTACTGCGAGGCCCCGTATAAATCACGTACAATTCCGCGTCCGGCAGTTCCGCGCCGTTCTCTTCGCCAATAAAGGGAAGCGTCTTGTCGCTATAAATCGGCTCTTGCATAAACGTCGACGCCAAATAAAGGAATAGGCGGAAGACGATCGCCTTACTCCACGTCGACTGCGCTTCCACCAGGATCACCAGTTTATCGCGGACAAAAAAGCCAAGATCATTATACAACGTGTTCGCCAAAACGCTACGGCACGTTACGTTCGTTAGATCTTCTTCCGTTACGCTCGTGTCCTCCGGATGCAACGCCTTATACAGGAGTAGCAGATAGCGTTTATCTTCGAAAAGATCGGTAAAGACGTTTGCTTTGGCATTGCGCGTCATAAACGTCTTTTCGCGTTCCGTTAGGACAAAAGACGGCTCTATAAACGCGTTCGCGTCGGGTTGGTTTTCGTCGTTGTTCAAATTATTTGTCCTTGAAAAAAACGCTACTCCTGACGACGCGGCGGACGCTTCGTCCTTTCGCCGCGCGAACCCTTTCCGCGCCTCTAGTGGAACACGTTCGCCCTAATCGAGTAAGGAATCGAACCAGCCTCGCCGCGCCAGTTCGGGTTAACCGAAAGAATCCCGCCGACCGCGACCATCTTATTCGCGCGATATTTCACGTCGTGCCCGCGCTCCATCTGCACCGAGATCATATCGGCGGGGTTTGTGCCAGGCGAGCAATACTGGCAGTGTCCCAGCGTGCGCACGAGGGTGAAATTTTCAATTCCCGCATGCTGTTTCGTCGGGTACATAAACCCTTCGATATAGACCTTGCGTCCGTCGAGCGCGAGAATCTCCTGAGGAATATCGCCGTCTTTCGTGAGCCCCATCGAGTCGAAGGGAACGATCTCGTAGCCCGGAGGCGCCGAGCAGTAGTACGAATAGACGCGCCACGCGGTCGACGAGACGAAGAGGAGCGCGCTCAAAATGAGCGCGACGGTCGTTAGCGTTCCGCCCGCCATCTCCTCGGGCGCGCGCATAATCTTGCGTTGCGCGAGAACGCCGAGCACGATTCCAAGTAGCGACGCGAGAATGAGCGGGGTCCAAAAGAACCCTAGAATCCCAAAGACGGCGGCGACGAGCGCGCCGACGCCAAGGGTCGCGACCTGCTTGTAATCGATAGTTTCTTCGACCGGCTGCACGACGTCGATATCGTGGTACGCGCCTTTAAGCGCGTCGTCAAAAATAACTTCTTTCATCGTGTGTAGTCTCCTCGAAAAG
Organism: uncultured Planctomycetota bacterium; assembly: GCA_902803085.1. Classification (GTDB taxonomy): domain Bacteria; phylum Planctomycetota; class Planctomycetia; order Pirellulales; family Thermoguttaceae; genus RUG369. Next base: position 4,407 of record CADCOO010000117.1, on the reverse strand, counting down.
AGCCTTGCAACGCGAACGCGTTACGACTGCAACGACTGCGCGACGTCCGTGCGATACGCGACGACGGCGGGCAGATATCCGACGACCGACGCGAGCAGAATCAGGCCAGGAATCAGAATCAACTCGACGAGCTGGAAGTCCCACGGACGCACCATCACGTTCGAATAGGACATAATAAGCGGCGCGAGCGCGCCGATCGCGAGGTGTCCAATCGCGGCGCCGAGCAATCCTCCTCCGAGCGAGAGGAGAATCGACTCGAAAAGAATAATCGCCATAACGGTCGTGCGTCGAGCGCCGAGCGCGCGCATAATCGCAATTTCCTGACGACGTTCGTTCATCGAGTTGTAAATACTGACCATCATGCCGACGCCGGCGACGATTACGACTTGAATCGCAAAGATAATCAAGACGCTCTGAATATTGCCGATGACGTCGTCGAAGAACGCGGCGATCTCTTGAACCGGCGCGACCGCCTGCGCTTCGAGCAATTCCCCTTCGATCTTCGCCGGCAACGCCGTTACCGCCGTGTCGACGACCTGCACGCGATCCGGCGTAACCAGATCGGTCTCCGCGACCTCGACGCCCGGCGTCGTCGTAATCGCGTCGACCTGCTCGCGCGTCGCCGCAACCGCGACTTCTACGTCCTTCGTAATCAGGAGGATCGCCGTAAGACGACGGCCATGTTCGTGCTCGTGTTCGTGATCGTCGCCTTCTTCATGCTCATGTTCGTGATCCGCCTCGGCGACTTCCGGCGCGGCGAGCCCTAACTCGGCGCGTTTCTTCGCGACCTCTTCCTCGCGGAGAGAGTAATCGATCGATTCCGACGTCGTCTCAAGCTCGTGCTGTTTATAGAACCCTTCGAGATTCACAAAAACCGCGCGGTCGTTCGGACTTCCCGTGTGATCGAGAATACCGACGACTTTGAACGGCTCGTGAAGATCGTCGTCGCGTTGCGAACTGGTATGACCGAATCGAATTTCGTCGCCAAGTTGCAGTTTATTCTTCTTCGCGACGTTATAGCCGACGACCGCGCCGTAGAAGTCGACGTTCTTAAAGAACTCGCCCTTCTGCAACGTGTACGGCTTGCCGTCCGACTTCGTTACCGACTGGAAATACTCCGGCGTCGTCGCGACGACCGGCGAACCTTGATAGTTGTCGCCGCGCGCGATGGGAATCGCCGTCTTAACTTCGGCGGAATAGCGCGACGAACGCATGAGATCATAATATTCGTACGGAATGAGACCGACCGGATCTTGATTATAGAAAACCGAACTCAAAACGAGCTGAAGCTTGCTGCCCTTCGCGCCCACGATCAGGTCGTAGCCCTGCGCGCCCTGCTGGAACGATTTGCCGACGACCCCGTTAATGACGAGAACCGTTACGACAAGCGCGACTCCAAGCGCCATTGAAAACGCCGTCAGCGTCGACGCAAGCGAGCGATGCTCGATACTTTTCCAAGCTATTTTCCAAAGACTCATTATCGAAACGCCTTATGTTACGTTGATGATTCCAAACGATTAAAGACGGAGCGCGCCGCAACTTTACGACGCGACGCGCTACCTTCGCGTTATTCTTCCGTTTCGTCGTCGAACGCGACGTCGTCCGACAAGACCGTCGTCGTCGAGCCAAGCGTCTCCTTCTCTTCGCTCTCGATTTCGTCGCGCGGAATACGGTGCGTCGCTACGATGACGTCACCGTCGTCGACTCGCATGAGGCGTACCCCTTGGGTATTGCGTCCCGTTACGCGAATATCGTCGACCGAGAAACGCTGAATCTTGCCGGCTGCTGTGATCGTCATAATTTCGTCGCCGTCTTCGACGCGAACAACGTCGACGACGGACCCGTTGCGTTTCGTCGTCTTTACGTCCAAAACGCCCTGACCGCCGCGACGCAACGCTCGGTACGTCACCTTAGACGGCGACCCGTCCGTTTCCGTTCCATCTTCGACAGGCTCGTCCTCCGCCTCGACCGCGTCTTCGATTTCCGCGCCAAACGGAGAATTAGGACCGATGAGCGTGCGCTTGCCAAAGCCGTTTTCACAGATCGTGAGCAGGTACGCGTCAGGATCCGCTATCGTCATACCGACGACTTCGTCGCCGTCCTTCAAGCGAATGCCGCGCACGCCCGACGCCGCGCGACCCATGGCGCGAACGTCCGATTGCCGGAACCGAATCACGCGCCCGAACTTCGTCGCCAGGAAGATTTCGTCCCCGTCTCGACAGACGTCGACCGCGACGAGCGCGTCTCGATCGCCCGCGACCTGTTCCTGCGCTTCCAGTTCCGCCGCCGTTTCCGGAAGATTCTCGTCTCCTTCCGCCGCAGGGTCGAGTCCGCCGCGGAGTCTGATCGCAATTATACCCTTTTTCAGCGGTCGACGATACGCCTTGAGGTCCGTCTTTTTAACGATTCCGTTGCGCGTCGCCATAATGAGGTACGAATTCTCTTGATCGAAATCGCGAACCGCGAGGCAGTTGGCGATCGTTTCGTTCTCGCCAAGTTGCAACAAGTTGACGATATTGCGTCCCTTGCCGTCGCGCGACGACGAAGGAATGCCGTAAACCTTCTGCCAGTAGACGCGTCCTAGATTCGTAAAGAACATCAGATAGCTGTGCGTGCTCGCGACGAAAAGATGGCGCACGGGGTCTTCTTCGTCGACCTTCGCGCCCTTGACGCCTTTGCCGCCGCGTCGCTGCGCCTTGTATTCGTAGAGCGGCGTGCGCTTAATGTAGCCGTTCGTCGTAATCGACACGACCATCGTCTCTTCCGCAATGAGGTCCTCGTCGGCGACGTCAAAGAATTCGTCTTCGTCGATCTGCGTGCGACGCGGATCGGCAAACTTCTTTTTGACGTCGAGGAGGTCGTCGCGCACGATCGCGAGGATATTCGCTTCGTCCGAGAGAATACGTCGATACTCCGCTATCTCGTCGAGAAGACTATTGTACTCGTCCGCGAGCTTCTGCTGTTCGAGATTGACCAACTGCCCGAGCGTCATGCGCAGAATCGCGTCCGCCTGAACCGGCGTGAGCGTATAGCTCTCTTTGACGCCGCGCGTCTGCTGGAAGGACTCGAATCCGGCGCCGAGCGCGCGCTCGATCAGCGCGGACGGACACTCGATCTGCATCAAGCGCAACTTCGCTTCAGCCTGGTCGCGCGACGTGCGAATCACGCGAATCACCTCGTCGATATTCGCGTGCGCTATGATGAGCCCTTCGACCGTATGCTGACGCTTTATCGCTTTATTGAGCAGGAAGGTCGTGCGGCGACGAATTACGTTGCGACGATGGCGCAGGAACTCGACGATCATTTCCTTGAAGTTCATAACGCGCGGCTTGCCGTCGACTAGCGCAAGGAAGATAATCGCAAAGGAACTCTGGAGCGGAGTGTACTGATACAGCTGGTTCAAGACGACGTGCGGATCCGCGTCCTTCTTGAGCTCCAGAACGAGACGCACCGGCTCCTTGAGGTCCGATTCGTTACGAATCGTCGAAACGCCGACAATTCGACCCTCGTTGATCATTTCCGCGATCTTCTCTTCGATGCGGTCGCGCGCCTGCTGGTACGGAATCTCTGAAATAATAATACGACTGCGTTTGCCGTTCTCTTCGATTCTCGTGCGCGCGCGAACGACTATATTGCTGCGCCCCGTAATATACCCGCGACGAATACCGCGCGTTCCGCAAATCACGCCGCCCGTCGGAAAGTCCGGACCGGGACACAGACGCAGCAGTTCGGGTATCGTAATATCGGGATCGTCGATCGTCGCGACGCAAGCGTCGCAGATTTCGCCCAGGTTGTGCGGAGGAATGCTCGTCGCCATACCGACGGCGATCCCGTTCGCGCCGTTCACTAGCAGGTTCGGCGCTTTCGACGGCAGAACGGTCGGTTCGAGACGCGCTTCGTCGTACGTCGGAATGAAGTCGACCGTGTCGAGATTCAAATCCTCGAGCATAGCCATCGCGAACCCGGAAAGACGCGCTTCAGTATAACGCATCGCCGCCGCGGGAAGACCGGCGATCGAGCCGAAGTTCCCCTGCTTGTCGACGAGCACGTGCCGCAGGTTCCAATCTTGCGCCATGCGCACGAGGGTCGGGTAGATAATCGCTTCGCCGTGCGGGTGGTAGTTGCCGCTTGCGTCGCCGGAAATCTTAGCGCACTTAACGCGTTGCGAGTGCGGTCCAATTCCCAAGTCGTTCATTGCGACGAGAATACGCCGCTGGGACGGCTTGAGGCCGTCGCGAACGTCTGGAATCGCGCGGCTCACGATAACGCTCATCGCGTACGTTAGGTAACTGCCCTTGAGTTCGTCTTGAATCGGAAGCTGGACAAGCTTCGAGCCGTCGGGCAGAACGAGTTGCCCGTTGGCGTTGATTCTTGGGCGTAGCGGTCGATCGCTCGCCCCCGAACCTG
>CADCOO010000116.1 GCA_902803085.1 uncultured Planctomycetota bacterium | reverse complement strand
GCGGCCCGCCCTGTACGTCGCGTGCGGCATTAGCGGCGCGGTCCAGCATCGCGTCGGAATGCAAGAGTCCGCTAAGATCATCGCGATCAACAAAGACCCCGACGCGCCGATCTTCTCCATCGCTCATTACGGGATCGTCGGCGACCTCAACGTGATCATGCCGATGCTCACTAAAGCGGTGAGAGAACGCGTTGCGGAATAAAAAAACCTTCACGACCATCAATAAGGCGTCTATTCCATCAGGGGTAGGCGCCTTTTCCAAATCCATGATAACGAGTTGCGTATGAACTATATCGACCTCTTCCGTCGTGAAATAGTCGAAGACGTCGCGCAAGGAACGCTTAAGCCCGACGAGAAAGAAACAATCTACTCGCCGGATCGTCGTTATTATTTCGAAGCGACGCCAATTCAATCGGCCGTCCCCAATCTCAATTGGTCGGCGCTTCAAATTGAAATATTCGACTCCACGACGACGGAACGTATCGGTCGCTTTATTCGTAATGAGGACGTATATTCATACTATTGGCTCGACTTGCCTCAAAGTCGATATCTTTTCCTCAGCGAGGACTATATGGGGGAATCCGTCTTCGACCTTAATCAGAAACGACTGTACGGCTATGCGATTAACCATAAGGAAGAAGAGGGGTTCATATGGACCGAATTCATTCCCTCGCCGGATAAAAGTAAAATAGCGATTATCGGTTGCTACTGGGGATCTGATTACGGCGTTATCGTCTACGATTTAAAAGCTCTTCCCTCGCTCCCATTACCGCGACTCCTTGAATTCACTCCTCTGAAAAGAGACAACGTCTCATGGCTAACCGACTCCAAATTAAAATTTTACAACGAGTCGTCTCATGAAGAACGCGTTATCTCATTCGAATAAATTTTATTAATAACGGCAACTTCATTATTTATCAATAGATTGCGTTATGATGAAAACAATTCTAACCGTCTTCCTAACGATCCTAATCACGCTGGCGTCATCCTCGCAATCCCAAGCGGCGTCTCCCATTACGCTATCGTCCAACGGCGCGACCGAATACGCTATTCTCATCCCCGAGAACCCGACGCCCGTCCAGCAGACCGCAGCCAACGAGCTCCAGTTCTACCTGCGCGAGATGACCGGCGCCGAATTTCCCATTGTCAAGGAAGATCCCAAGCGCGGCGGCAGAATCAATTCCTTCGACGACGCCAAGCTCCTAATTATCGGACCGAGCGCAACCTCGCGCCGCGCGCTCGCAGACGACTCCGAAGCGACGATCGCCAAAGACGGAATTATTCTCCGCAACGTCGGCTCCTCGATCGTACTCTCCGGCGCGCCCGAACGCGGACCCCTCTACGCCGTCTACGAGTTCCTGGAAGCGAAACTCGGCTGCAGATGGTGGACCGCGACCGAAGCGACGATTCCGCGCGCGCCGAACGGAACCCTCGTTATCGACCCGACCCTCGACGTCGATTACGCCCCCAAAATTCAGACGCGCGAGCCCTACTATCTCGGCGCGTTCGACCCGATCTTCGCCGCTCGTTCGCGCTGCAACGGCGATCGCGCCCCCATAGCGCCGGAATACGGCGGACACAATACCTTCGTTTTCGGCTGTCATTCGGCGTTCGCGCTGATTCCGCCGCTCACGTATTTCATCGAGCATCCGGACTGGTTCGCGGAGATCGACGGCGTGCGCAAGGTCTGCCTCCCGGGCAACTACTCGCAGGAGTACAAAGAGTTCAAGGCGAAACTTCAGCCGGAGCAGATCGCGGAAAAGGGCACGCAACTATGCTGGTCGAACGACGCCATGATCGAAGAGCTCGTTAAGAACGCGCGGGCAGAATTGCGCGCTCACCCGGACGCGGCGTTTATCGACGTCAGTCAGGAGGACTGGGACGGCTGGTGCTCGTGCGAAAAGTGCAAGGCGCTCGACGAGGAAAACGGCTCGCACGCCGGCTCGCTGCTCTACTGCGTTAATAAAGTCGCCGAGGCGCTTGAAGAGGAGTTCCCGAACGTGCTCGTCGAAACGCTCGCCTATAAGTATACGCGCCAACCGACGAAGGTTATTAAGCCGCGCAAAAACGTGCTGATACGCCTCTGCTCGATAGAATGCTCCTTCGCCCACCCGATCGATTCGGAAATAAACGCGTCCTTCAGAGACGACCTCTTGGGCTGGAGTAAAATCGCCGACAACCTCTTCGTCTGGGACTACGTTACCGATTTCGGAACCTACATGCTCCCCTTCCCGAACGGGCGCGTGCTCGCCCCGAATCTGCGTTTCTTCGTCGACCACAACGTCGTCGGCGTTATGGAACAGGGGGACTATCATTCTCCGACCGGCGATTTCGTCGAGCTCCGCAACTGGGTTCTCTCCAAACTCCTCTGGAATCCCGAGCTCGACCCGAACGCGCTGCGCGACGAATTCGTCGCTGGATACTACGCGCCGGAGCTTGTGCCGATCTATCGCGACTACTTCAACGTTCTACTCGACGCCGTTGAACGCGCCAACTGCCAACTCTCCATCTATAAAATGGACGTCCGCGACTGGATGACCCGACAGACCCTCAATCAAGCGACGAAGCTCCAGAACGAAGCGCTCGCAATCGCGCGGAAACTCGAAGCGAAAGACCCCGAAGCCCACAAGGGACTCGTCGATAAAGTACGCAAAGGGAGAATGCCGATCGAATACGTGTGGCTACAGGAGTACCCGCGCTATAAGTACGAATCGGAGCTCTTCAATCTGGAATTCTGCGGACCAGACGATCCCGCGCAGGCGGCGCGAGACTACGTCGCCAAGCTCGAGGAGTTCGGAATTACGCGGCATCGCGAAGCATGCTGGCCGGAATTCTACGAAAAGTTCAAAAAGGACCTCGTAAAAGACTACGAGTAGCCTATCGTTCCGCAGCGCGCGACGCTCGCGCCCCGCGCCACGACGCATAGCGTTGTGGCGCGGCTGGGAGCGGGCGCGCGATTACGCCGCGACGCTTCTTCAACGCCGCCCGTCGTTCTTCTCTATCCTCTAAACTCGAAAGCCGACGCCCTCTCTCTCCGGCTTCTCTCAAAAAAAAACAAAAAAACGCTCCTGCAGACTAGCTTTTCTGAAACTATCGGGTAAGTTGTTCGTCAAAAGAGCTAGACGTCGGGTCGAACGCGATTCAGCGGGCGTTCACGAATTGCTAAGAAATTCGGATTTTCTCGAACGCAATCCGACTCGCGCGTCAAGGAACAAACGTTTAGGAGAAGGGTATGTCTACAACGACTACCGGCGAAATGATCGTCCAGCTTGGCTGCGTCTGCGTGATCGTTCCGAATCTCGCCGAGCTCTTGACGGAACTCGTCAGTCTGACGGAGCGTCTCGTTCAGAAGAAACCGCGGAGCGAATACTTCGATTTTGCCTGCGGTCAAGCTCGGCGGAATCTCGACGAATTGCGCGAATGCGCCTCCGAGATCTGGATGGACTTTCAGAACGAGGAGCGCGGAAGGACCGTGTCAATGTACTCGTGCAGAAAAGCGATGCGGCTATGTCGCAAATGCGAAAGCGACGTTCTCTCGCTACTCTTTCTCAAAAGGAAGGAGCAAAAGGCGCTCAGAGAAGCGCTCGACAAGATTGAACGCGCCGTAAGCGTCGTCCTCTGCTCGTCGCCGCTGAAGTAGCGCGAGCAAAGGACGAGCGCGTCTCGTAACGAAGATCGCTCGCTACGTTGCGACCCGACGGCGGACGGCCGCCGCCGGGCTCGGGAGTCTATTGTCTCGCAACGAAGGGAGAAATACGGAAGACGCGCGACGTTACGCAGCCTGAGAATAGAAATCAATTACGTTATTGGCTATATAACAAAGAACCCCGTCTCTACGATAAGGAGAAACGATTATGACAAACAACGCGTCGAAAAACGCCAGCGTTCCCTTCAAGCTCGACCCGGAATCCGAGTTCGCAAATCAACCGAACCTCGTTCAGATCACTGCGGAACTCAACGACAAGGTTTCACGACTCCTCTATGAAATCGTCGTCCCCACTCTCTTTAAACGCGCCGTCAAAGACACGCTTAGCAAATTCGACGTCTTAAGCTACCACGTCGGCGAACTCTGGTACCAGATGGGGCACGCCCATCTCGGCGAATCGATCTCCGCCTTCGACTGTAGCTACGTAGAAAAGGAGAGTCTGCGCTGCGCGTTTCTCATTAAGAGCCTGCCTTTTATCGATCGCAACGATCAGAATGAAATCGTAGCCGAACTGGAAAAGATCGCCAACGTCGCGAAGGAAGTCAACCGTTCGATTAAGAAGTAATCATGCCAAGTCGCGCGAAGAACCGCCGGGAACCGTTCGAAAGGAATCCGGCGCGTTCCTTCGCGGGCGCCGACTCTGCTTTATCAGGAACCTCTCTCATGACAACTACCGACCTGTTACAAAATCCCTATTTATTAAACGTGTTGCGTCCGGAGTTCCGATACGCCCAATTCCCCAACGTTGTCGAAATCGCGGAGAAGATCAAAGAGATAATTTGCGAAAAAACGACTGCGGTCGATTCTTTAAACTATAAGGCGCAACTCGGTACTGTCGCCGACAAGTACGGAGATCTCGACGATAATCTACTAATAATCTGGTCCTACGCGCAACACGAGTATTTATTGCGCAAGCCCGCTCGCATCATTTCACTCGCGCTGTCCCAATGCGCGGAATGCGCGCTCGCCGTGAAAGACCTCGCATACCTAACTCCAAAAGATCAAGAGGAACTCGCGGCTGGGTTCGCCAAAATCATCGACGCCGTCGGCTCGTTGAACGACGACGACGACGAATGACGCCCCGAAATTCCCTAACGCGCCGCGCAAGCGACTCGTAACGAAACGCAACCTCCGTCGCCCCTTAAATCACTACTTCCCCAGATCGCGCCGAACCTATTTCGCTATAGGTTCGGCGTTTTGCTTTTCTTGCAACCAGCGACGCGACTGCGCGCCAAAGAGTCCCTTTCTTCGAATGGGGCAAAAGACGAAAACGGTTGGATTAACGCTTGCGTAGTTGCGTATTCATAGCGACCAACGGAAGCGGGTTTTTACCAACCGCGCGGTAGCGTGAAACGCCAACCTGGGCTCCTGGTCGCAAGCGAACTGCGGCGGGTTTGGTTGATTGCGTTTCGCGTTTTTTTGCGAATTCGCTTGCATTTTCCGCGCGATTTCCTACAATACCGACGTTGGCTGATCGTAATGGAACGCCATAGCACAGAGTACGGACGAAATGGGAAGGAACGTCATGAGTCAATACAATACGATAGCGGAGACCCCGGAATACACCGTAGCGGCGGAATATTCCCCGGTGAATTCGTCGCGCGCCGCATGTCAGAGCGAAGCGGATTTGGAGCGCGAATTCATTAAGACGCTTGAAGCGCAGGGGTACGAATACCTGGACCTGAAAGACGCCGCGGGAATGAAGGCGAACCTTCGCGCGCAACTGGAGCGACTGAACAAACTAACGCTAACGGACGACGAATGGACGCGTTTCTTTAAGACGGAGATCGCGAAAGAGGGCGAGGGAATCGTCGAGAAGACGCGCAAGATCCAAGAGGATCCGATTCGCTCGTTCGTGCGCGACGACGGCTCGACGGTTAATCTTATGCTCTTCGATAAGACCAGGGCGCACAACAATAGTCTTCAAGTTGTGAATCAGTACGAGGCGCCGGACGGTAAGAGCGCGAATCGTTACGACGTAACGATTTTGGTCAACGGTCTTCCGCTCGCGCACGTCGAGCTTAAGAAGCGCGGGGTCGCGCTGAAGGAGGCGTTTAATCAGATCGAGCGTTATCAGCGCGATTCGTTCTGGTCGGACGACGGACTCTTTGAGTACGTTCAGATCTTTGTGATCTCGAACGGCACGGATACGAAGTACTATTCGAATACGACGCGCAGCGCGTCTCTGAAGGAGCGACAGAACGTCAAGTCGAAGAAGAAAGGGGGCGCCGCGTTTGAGTTTACGTCCTTCTGGGCGGACGCGTCGAATCGCGTTATTACGGATCTTGAAGATTTTACGCGCACGTTTTTCGCGCGCAACGCGTTCCTGAATATTCTTGCCCGCTACTGCGTCTTTACGGCGGACAATACGCTGCTCGTTATGCGTCCGTATCAGATCGCGGCGACGGAACGCATTTTGTGGAAGATTAGGGCGTCGATCAATTACAATCGTTGGTCGGGCGTGGAAGGGGGCGGGTACGTCTGGCACACGACGGGGAGCGGCAAGACGCTGACGTCCTTTAAGACGGCGCGATTGGCGTCGAGCATGGAGAATATCGACAACGTCTTGTTCGTCGTCGACCGCAAGGATCTCGACTATCAGACGATGAAGGAGTACGATCGTTTCGAGCCGGGCGCCGCGGACGGTAATAAGAACTCGAAGATTCTCGAGCGCCAGCTCTCCGATCGCGATAAGCACGGCGCGTACAAACGGTATCCGATTATTGTAACGACGATCCAGAAGTTACAGGCGTTCATTAAGAAGAACCCTGGTCATGCGTCGTCGCAGAAGCGGGTCGTTCTCATTTTCGACGAATGTCATCGTTCGCAGTTTGGGGACATGCACAAGTCGATCGACAAGTTCTTTAAGAAGCGTTTGATCTTCGGTTTTACGGGGACGCCGATCTTTGCGAAGAACGCGCCGTCGAGTCCTGGTAAAAGCGGGGCGAGCACGACGGAGCAGGCGTTCGGCGAGAAGATACACGCGTACAATATTGTGGACGCGATTAACGATCAGAACGTGCTGCCGTTCCGGGTCGACTATATCAATACGATTAAGACGGCGGACGAGGTCGGGGACGAGCTCATTCCTTCGGTCGATCGCGAGAAGGCGCTCCTCGATCCGCGTCGGCTCGAGCGCGTTGTGGAATACGTTCTAAGGCATTTCAATCATAAGACGAAGCGTTCGGAATTTTACGATCGCGCGGTCGCGACGAACGTAGAGGAGCTCGCGCGTAATCCGCACGCGCACGAGAAGAAGGTCGCGCGCAAACTTGCGGGCTTTAATTCGATCCTAGCGGTCTCGTCGATAACGGCTGCGAAGCGGTATTACGCGGAATTCAAGAGACAACTTGGCGGTAAGTTCGGGTCGTCGCTGAAGGTCGCGACGATCTTCAGCTACGCGCCGAACGAGGAGTTGATCGAGGACGCGAACGGCTTCTTAGAGGACGAGAATTCCGACGGGACGGACGGGCTCGACGAGGATTCGAGGAGCTTTCTGAACGGAGCGATCGCGGACTACAACGCCATGTTCAATACGGCGTACGACGCGAGCGCGGACAAGTTCCCGAACTATTACAAGGACCTTTCGCAGCGCATGAAGAATCGCGAGGTCGATCTTCTAATCGTCGTGGGGATGTTCCTCACGGGTTTCGACGCGCCGACGCTCAATACGCTTTGGGTCGATAAGAATCTTAAGATGCACGGGCTACTGCAGGCGTTTTCGCGCACGAATCGCATTTTGAACTCG
>CADCOO010000115.1 GCA_902803085.1 uncultured Planctomycetota bacterium | reverse complement strand
AGATTATTAAGAAAATCATATTTCGGGGCAATTTCGCCAAACATGGCGCGCACGCGCTCTTTCGATTTATCGACGGTCGTTATGGATTCGGACACAGGACGGCGCCTTTCCTCTTTATCTTTTCGGTTTTCAGTGTATAATGGCGAGACGCGTATGCGCAACCTCGTCTCGCGCGACGCAACGTATTATAACCGTAATCGCGACGGCGCCCAGGCGCGCGTCGAGCAAATTGCGAACTTCCGCGCTTTTCTCGACCGCCCATGAAGGATTCAAAAGCCATGAAAAACCTCGACGTTTACCCGATCCCCGTCTTAGCGCGCGACCTACCGGACGACGGCGTCGCCGTTGCGATCGACGCGTTGCGCGCGACGACGACGATTACGACCGCGCTCGCCAACGGCGCCGATTGCGTAACGCCCTTTGAAACGGTCGAAGAAACGTTGCAAGCCAAGGCGACGATCGCGCGCGAACGTCCGGAATTGGCCGCGCGAATAACGCTCGGGGGCGAGCGGGGCGGGCTCCCGATCGACGGTTTCGACCTCGGCAATTCGCCGCGTTCCTATGATCGCGCCGCGATCGAGAATAAAATCCTTTATTTCACGACGACGAACGGTACGAAAGCTATTTTGACCTGTCGCGGTCGCGTCCTGCTCGCGTGCTATTTGAACGCGGACGCGGTCGCGCGCCGCATTCTTACGTCGGACGCGGAACGCGTTTCGATCGTATGCGCTGGGACGGGCGGCGCGTTTACGGAAGAGGATCTCCTCCTCGCCGGTCTGCTAACGGATCGGCTTACGCTCGCCGATCGCAATTTCGCGCTTAACGTGCAGGCGGAAGTCGCGCGCGAAATGTGGCGCCGCGAAGCGGAGACGCCGCTCGTCGAGAAACTTCGCGCAAGTCGCGGAGGTCAGAATTTAAAACGAATCGGCTTATCGCGCGACATTTCGGACGCGGCGCGACTCGACGCGCTCGACGTCGTTCCCGAATGTCGGCGCGTTTCCGACTTTCCCAATGTGGAAATCCGACTCGGCTCCGCGCGCGAGTCGCAATAACGTCACACGCTCGACGTTCGCGCCGAGCCCATTACAATGAAACTTAACCAAGAAGGAAAATCACGATGCGGATGGAAGAACTAGTCGCGCTTTGCAAACGACGCGGCTTCCTGTTTCAATCGAGCGAAATCTACGGCGGCTTGAACGGCTTTTGGGACTACGGTCCTCTCGGCGTGTTCCTTAAGAAGAACGTCAAAGACGCGTGGTGGAACGATATGATCGCGCGCCACAACGATATGGTTCAGGAGCCGGGCGCGCCGAGCGCGTACGAAATGACGGGCCTCGACTGCTCCATCATTATGCATCCGCAGGTCTGGAAATGCTCTGGCCACTACGACCTGTTCCACGACTTCATGATCGACTGCCGCGAATCGAAGCGACGCTATCGATTCGACCACATTAAAGGACGCTGGGTTACCGGTCTCAAGCACGGCGAAAACGGCGCGCCGGCGCAGCAAGTTCGCGTCTTTGTCACAACGATCGAGACGGAAAACGAACACGACGCGCTCGAACAAGCGGCGCTGAAATTCTTCGGTCTGCGCAAAAAGGACGCCGGGAATCTCGTTTGGGAAGGAGACGTCGTCGGAATCGACTCCTTTGAAAACAACGATTTCTCCAACGTGCTCGGACCCGACGCGAAACACGTCGGCACGCTCACGGAACCGCGCGAATTTAATCTCATGTTCAAGACGATCGTCGGCGCGCTCGGCGGCGAAGAGGACGCCGCGTTCCTACGTCCAGAAACGGCGCAGGGTATTTTCGTGAACTTCAAGAACGTGGTCGACAGCGCGCGCATTCGCGTGCCTTTCGGGGTCGGTCAGATCGGGAAGAGCTTCCGAAACGAAATTACGCCGCGCAACTTTACGTTCCGCAGTCGCGAATTCGAGCAGATGGAGATCGAATTCTTCTGCCATCCTTCGGAATCGGAACAGTGGTATAAATACTGGCGCGATCGTCGCTTTAAGTGGTACGTCGACATGGGTCTTGCGGGCGAACGTCTCCGTATGCGCGAGCATGAGAAGGCGGAACTGGCGCACTATTCGGTTGGAACCGCCGATATAGAGTACGCGTTCCCATTCCTGCCGGAAGGGGAATACGGCGAATTGGAAGGCGTCGCGCACCGCGGCGATTTCGACCTGCGTTCGCACTCCGAAGGCAAGCTCGTCCGCGAGGGCGATTCCCTTACGCTGGAGAAGGACGCCAACGGCGCGCCGAAATGGCGCGGCAGCGGCAAGGACATGTCCTATTACGACGACCTCAAGAAGGAGCGCTTCATTCCGCACGTCATCGAGCCGAGTTCCGGCGCCGATCGCGCGACCCTCGCATTCCTTTGCGAAGCGTATAAGGTCGACAAAGCGCCGACCTCCGAGCAAGGCAAAGAGGAAGAGCGCGTCTACCTGAAGCTCCATCCGCGTCTCGCGCCCGTTAAGGCGGCGGTCTTCCCGCTCGTGCGCAAAGACGGCATGCCGGAAATCGCGACGGAAATTTACGGCGAACTGAAACAGCGCATGGTCGTACAATACGACGAAAAAGGCGCGGTCGGACGTCGCTATCGTCGTCAGGACGAGATCGGCACGCCCTTCTGCATTACGGTCGACGGTCAGACGACGCAAGACGGCACGGTAACGCTCCGCGACCGCGACACGCTCGAGCAGACGCGCGTTAAGCGCGACGAGCTACTCGCGATTATTGAAGAACGCATTCGGTAACGCGCGAATCGTCGCGCGCTCAATTCGAACGACCGCCGCTCCAACGCGGCGGTCGCAATAACGCAACCCTGGACGACATAAAGGAGAACGCAACGTGAAGCTTAAGAAAACGCGATCCGCGCAAACGCCTCCTCAGAAGCGCCGCGCCTCTATGCTGGGCGTCGGGCTTGACAATACGGACGGGCAAGTTCGCATAACGCGCGGCGATAATTTTACGCTATGCGGCGGCAGTGAAGAAACTCACTCAATAATGCAAGAGACGGCGGTTAAGGTCAACGAGACCCTTGAACGCAAGGGTAAGACGCTCGACGAGACCTCGCCGCAGGAATTTCGCGATATTTTATTCGACGTCGTCGATCGATTACGACGCTGATCGACGACTCTGTCACTCTCCCTCTTTACATAGGCGACGTCATGTCCTGGTTTATTGAAAAAGGCGTCCTCACGCGCGAGCGCATTCTTGAACTCACGCGTCAAGCGGCGGACGAAGCGCGACGACGCATTTGCGCCGATCCCAAACGCGTACTACTACTACCCCCCGACATAACGCGCGCGCACAGCGGCGCCGGGTGGATTACCGAAGAATTTTACAAGATCTTTTCGCCGACGGCGGACGTCTACGTTATTCCGACGCTCGGTCAGCACCTGCCGCACACGCCGGAGCAGAATCGATGGATGTTTGGGTCCATTCCGGAAGAAAAGATTCTCAAGCACGATTGGCGCAACGGCGCGACGCTCATTGGCGAAGTACCCGCTGAATACGTGAAAGAAGTCTCGCGCGGCAAAGCCGACTGGTCGATTCCCATCGCGCTCAACACGCCGCTCGTTAAAGAGAAGTGGGATCTCGTGATCAACGTCGGACACGTCGTGCCGCACGAAGTTCTCGGTTTCGCGAACCACAATAAAAACTACTTCATCGGGCTTGGCGGCAAGCCGACGATCTGCGCGTCCCACATGATGGCGGCGTGCTGCGGAATTGAAAACAACCTTGGCAATCTCCTCACGCCTCTTCGCAGATGCTATAATAAAGCGGAGGAGGATTACCTCGGGTTCCTGCCCGACTTCTTCTTTGAAGTCACGATGGCGTACGACGCCGCGGGCGTTCTCCAGCATACGGGCGTCTACGTTGGCGACGACGTTGAGGTCTATTTGGACGCCGCGCGCGCGTCGAGAGAGCAAAACGTAACGATCGTTCCGCCCCTCAACAAAGTAGTCGCCGTTATGCAAGGCGACGAATTCTACAGCACGTGGGTTGCGAATAAAGCGATCTACCGCACGCGCATGGCGATGGCGGACGGAGGCGAGTTGCTCATAATCGCGCCGGGTCTCAAGAGATTCGGAGAGCAAGCGGACGTCGACGCGTTGATTCGGAAGTTTGGCTATTCCGGCACGGAAAACGTCATGAAGTTGTGGAAACAGGAGCCTGTTCTGCAAGATCTCACGCACGGCACGGCGCACCTCATTCACGGCAGTTCCGAGGGACGCTTTAAGATAACGTACGCGCCCGGTCATTTGACCAAGGAAGAAGTGGAAAGCGTGTGCTTCGGATACGCGGATCTTGAAGAAACGCTCAAGAGGTACGACCCCGCTAAAATGAAGAACGGTTTCAATACCATGCCGGACGGCGAGGTCGTCTACTACATCAGCACGCCGAGCGCCGGTCTGTGGTCGACGGAAGAAAAGATGCGCGATCGCGACGCGTAATTCTCAGCCTTTGACAAAAAACTAAAGCGCGCGCGCCGCCCACAAGCGACGCGCGCGTCTTTTGTAAGACGACGCGAAGGGCGCTTAAACTCGCGCGACGCCAAGCGAACGCTCGAGCCGCTCGAGCGTCTCCTGCACGGAAAAGACGCCGCTCGGCGACGCGATCGCCTCGTGCTCCGCGAGCCAGCGATCGACCTTCTTTTGCGCGGAAATCACTGCGGAATGGCGTCGACCGCCAAAGTACTCGCCTATCTCCGTGAGCGCCGAACGCGTGTACTTGCGCGCGAGCCACATCGCGAGCGCGCGCGGATCGGCGCACTTCTTCGCGCGCGACGACGATTTCAGCGCCTTTTGTTCGAGCCCGAACGTCTCCTGAACGACGCGTTCGACGTCCTCCAACTTAACGCTACGCGCCGCGATCGGCGCCAGATCGGCGAGCGCCGTGCGCGCCAACTCGACGGTAATCGGCGCGCCGGTCGTGAGGTGCGCGGCGAAGAGACGATTGAGCGCGCCGGAAAGTTCGCGCGCGTGCGTCGCAAATCGCGACACGACGTAACGACAAACGTCGTCGGGCACGGCGAGCCGACGTTCGAGCGCCATTCGTCGAAAGATTTGAGCGAGGGTCTCGCGCTCGGGCGTTTTGATTTCGGCGCTCATGCCGCTCTGCAACCGCGTAACAAGCTCGCCGCGCAGCTTGAGTTCCCTATCCGAACAATTCGAGGAAAAGATCATCTGAACGCCGCGCGCGCGCAAGTAGTCGTGGACGTTGAGCAATTCGGTCTGAGTCGACGTCTTGCCTTCGAGGAAGTGAATATCGTCGAGGGCAAAGAGCGAAATATTCTTGAATCGATCTCGGAATCCTCCGCCGCCGCGCAGGCTCTGGATAAAGAGCGTCGTGAATTGTTCCGCCGTCATGAAAAGGGGCGGCTTGGCGCCTTGAAGACGCGCGAACGCTTCGCACGCGCCTTCTAGCAAGTGCGTTTTACCGACGCTCGTAGGACCGTATATCAGAATGGGATTGAGCAGTCCGGGATCATAGAGGGAAATCTCGACCGCTTTGATCGCCGAGCCGTTCGAAAAACCTTGAACAAACGAGCCGAGCGTCGCGAAACGTCGTTCCGTATCGTCGGATTTAACGCGCGGCGTTTCTTTCGCTATTCGAACTATATTGAACCCGTTTTCGTCGCGCAAAACGTCCGGAACGGAGTCCGCCGACGTCTGAGCGGCGCGTTTCGTCGAGCCCTTCGGACGACCGCGTTTGCGCGGCGCCATAGCGGTCGTCGGTTCGTTCTCAAAGGAACCGACGGCAAGCGCGACGCGCTCCTGCTCCGAAAGGCCAAAGTCGTCGCTCCGCGCGCCGCCCAACTCTTCGCGACGCGACGCGCGCGATAAAATCTCGGCAAAGGAATCGACGGGATTCGCCGCCTCGAGAATATTCTGCGCGAACGGCGAAGTCGGCGCGCTCGGCTGTTCCGGAAGCGGATTCTTCCGCGGACGTCCGCGCTTGCGCTTAACGGGCGCGGGCGGGACGTCGAGCAGACTCTCCTGAGCGACGGCGGCCGCCGTATTCTGCGAAATAGCGGGAGCAAGAATTTGTTCCGCAACGCGCGCGGTCGGGGCAAATGTGGAAATAAGCGCGGGCTCAAGACTGGAACTTGGCGTTGGACTCGCGGTAGTCGTCGTCTCCGATTTTCGAGGGCGTCCTCGCTTTCGCTTCGCCGGTTGCGCGGCGGGCGCGCTCGTAGCGGCGGCGTCCGTCGTAGCTTGCGGAGGAAACGGTAGAAAGGTCGCGCGCGAGAGATCGGAGGTCGGCTTGATTTCAGGAATCGACTGACGCGCGTCGCTGGAAAGCGCGAATTTCACGGTCGCCGAGGGACCGAGCAGTTCGCGCGCGACGAGCTCGAGATTGTGCGCAAAAGCGTCGCGCAACCAGCCGAGTTGGAACTCCTTCTCGACGAGAACGGACAATACGGTCCCTTCGAAGGCAAAACGCACGTCCCGGGAGAACCACAAGGAATACCGTTGTTCTCCGATTTGCGCGAGAAGCCCCGATCGCAAGAGCGCGTCAAAAGTCGCAGGACTCGTCTGGCTGAACGTCAAAGGAATACCCAAAACCCGTCAATCAAGGGGCGACGTCAAACTCGACGTCGCCTCTTGCGTCATACCGTTTATTTCATCTACGCAGGTTGCGCAAAATTTTCAAAGCGAGCAAATTGCGCGCTTTATTCAAAAATTACGCGATATGCATTTATTCTACATGCGTCGTCCCCTTTGTCAAACAAAGTTTCCAACGCGTCTTTCGGATTATCGGCTTTTTAAAACGATATAATCGTTATTTCTGGACGCTATAGCGTCTCTTTTCTGAAAAAACTCTATTTATAGCTTAAGATCAATCCATCCTATTTTACCACAATTTCAAAATAGACAAATTATATCAATTGTTTTAGTCATAAATATTACAGGGGCAACGCGCGCGGGCAGAGGTAGTACGCGCGCGGCACGGCGACGGCGTCGACCGCCTTATTGAGTTTCGCCTTTTCCGATTTCATAGTCAAACCAAGGGACGAGAGGAAATCCGGTTCCTCGTCGAAACGCACGACCTGAACCTCGTTTTTATCGAGCCCAGCGAGTTCGATCGCCGCGTCGATCGCGTCGGATAGAAAGCCGATTTCGTCGATCAAATGCTTTTCCAGCGCTTGCGGCGCCGTATAGACGCGTCCGTCCGCGATTTCGCGCAGTTCCGCGTCTTTATCCTCGTCCTGGAAATACGGTCGTCCCGCGCGAACGACGTCGAGGAACTGCTCGTATCCGTCGTCGACGAGGGACTGCCAAATCGCGATTTCCTCGGGCGTCGGCTCTTTGGTAAAGTTCCCCATTCCCTTCATAGCGCCGCTCGTAATCGCCGCCGAACGCACGCCGAGTTTCTCGCAAAGAGCCGCCGCGTTGTACATTGGAATAATCACGCCGATCGAACCGGTCGTCGTCGAACGTTCCGCAAAGAGCTTGTCGCCGACCATGGATATGTAGTAGCCGCCGCTCGCGGTGAGATCGCCCATGCTAACGACGATCGGGACGTTCTTCTTCTTTTTCAGTTCCGTGAGAAGATGATGGTAATAATCGCTGCCGGAAATCGTGCCGCCGGGCGAGTCGATGCGCAAGACGACGGCGGCGAGCTTGTCGTCCTCTTCCAATTCTTTAATCGCCGTCGCGATAAATCCGTCTTCTTCCGTCTCAATCTCGCCAACAATCGGTAAGACGACGACGCGATGCGGCGCGGAATCGTCGCCCGAAATGACCGTTTCCGTACCGACCGACGTTCCCAGATCGGCGGACAGCGCGCCGCCCAGCGCGGACGCGGCGACGTAAACGAGGCATCCCATAAAGAAGAAACACAGAACGCAGAAGAGCGTTACGCCTATGACCGTCGTGCACACGTCTTTAATAAAGATCTGCCAAAAGCGCGGCGGACGCGGAGGTTCGGGATAGGCGCGTTGCGCCGAGCGCGGATCGCTCGAGTAAGGAAACGCGCCGCCCGGTTGAGGAAAGGGACGATCAAAAGAAGTTTGGTTCGGGGGCGTTGGAGGAAAAGACATAGTTCGCTCTCCGGTATTCTGTTCAATAGAAAGGTAACAAACAAAGGGACGGCGCGCGCCGCGGCGAGGCGGCGCGCGCTATCGAGTTTCAATAAACGCAAAGGAAATCGAGTCGACGCTTAGTCTCGCGAAATCTCAAAGCCCTTGCGCTGCTCGCGCGCGGCGAAGCTCGCCGCCTGCTCGTCGCCGACGATCTTTTCGGTCTTCGGATCCCAACTGATCTGGCGACCCAAACGCGCGGCGATTCCGCAGAGGTGGCAGCAGTTGAGCGCCTGGACGTGCGACCAGACGTCGGAGACCGGCTTGCCACCCTCGCGAATGCAACGGATGAAGTTCTCCTTGTGCCCCTCGAACGGCTTGCCGTTGTAGAGCGCGTTGTAATCTTCTTGCGAGAACGCGTCCTGCGGCAGTTCTTCAATAACTTTGCCCTTGCAACGTCCGCGACTGACGTGCAGACGTCCTTTCTCGCCTTCAAAGAGAATGCCGTTGCCGTCGGGCGAGGAGCTCACAACGTGCATTTCGCAGCCGTTCGTCAGTTGCAGAACGATATCAAATTCGTGACTCGTATTGTAGCGATTGTCGACGGTCGGGTATCCGTCCTTGAACGGGACGGGATGCTTGGCGTTCTCGCCGTTGATCGTGAGGGGACCGGTTCCGAACTTATCGAGTCCCATAGCCCAGAGCGCGCAGTCGATGTGGTGCGCGCCCCAGTCGGTGAATTTACCTCCGGAGTATTCGTACCACCATCGGAATTCGTAGTGGGCGCGCGTGCGGCCAAATCGGTTGTCGTTATTGTTCTTGTTGAGGAAGTCGCCGTCGCCGAGGAATTCCGTATACGGCGCTTGGCCGAGGTAGAAGTTCCAGTCGAAGTTCGCGGGGGGCGTCATTTTCGGAATATCCGTGTCGCCGGAGGTCGGGGCGCCGCCGATATCGCAGACGACCTTCTTAATCTTGCCGAGCATTCCGGCGCGAACGATCAGCGTGGCGCGCGCGAATTCGTTCCATTGCGAACGCTGCTGCGTGCCGACCTGGAACGTCTTGCCGTATTTCTCGACCGCCTTGCGAATAATCTGATTCTCTTCGAGCGTGAGCGTGAGCGGCTTCTGGCAGAAGACGTGCTTGCCGGCCTGAAGCGCTTCGACCGCGATCTTAACGTGCCAGTGGTCCGGCGTTACGACCGTAACGACGTCAATGTCGTCGCGCTCGAGGAGCTTGCGATAGTCTTTGTACGTATCCGGCGTAATCGTCTCGCCCTTCTCGTTCTTCTTGCCGATACCGGAACGAATCGTGCGTCCGAGCCCGTAGTCTTCGTCCAAGTCGCAGATCGCGACAATATCGCAGAGCCCGTTGAAGCCGTGCGCGTCGCCGCGTCCCATGCTGCCGACGCCGATGCATCCCATGCGGAGCCGATCGCTCGGCGCTTGCGCCCAAACCGGCTTGATCGTTTCCACGCTCGGGAAAACCGTCGCGGCGGCGGCCAGCGCGGCGGAGCTTCGTAAAAATGAACGTCTCGATAAATTCTTCGTCATAACAAAACAACCCTTCTCTTGATCGGGGGAGAGCTAAATTTAAAAGTACGTCGACGTCGTCGACTCAAAGCGATTGCGACGTCGCCCATTATTATATTCCAAAGGTCAGTGCGGCGTCAATCCTTTTTGCAAGAAAGGACCAAGAGTAATAGACGAGGAAAAATGGATAAAAATACGAGCAAAACGTGCGGCGCGTAAAGGTTGTCGAAAATTTTCTCGACGCCCCTTGTCAGACGAGCAGTTTGGGTTACAATAGCGAAACGACGTCTTTAGGTTGGGCGCGCGACTTTTGACGCGTTCTCAACGACGAGCGCAACCTTGCGCGAGGCTGAAGGCGCGGCGCGAATGATGAGCGCGGCGCGCAATTCCCCTTTTAAGGTCGCTTGACGTCTGAAGCGACGCTTTGCGTCGCGCGCGATCGACTTCGACTATTCGCATTGGGAACGCGACCGGTCGTCGCTCGTGAGCGCGTTTGGAAGTCAGTACGCGCGTTCCGTCGGTCGGCGAAACGCGTTCGCGAATAAGATCGCTCCTCAATGGGAGCCCTCGCCAGAAGCAGATAAAATAGGAATTGAAATGTCTCGAGTTTGTGAAATTTGCGGAAAAGGTAAGCTCATCGGTAATCACGTTACGACCCGCGGTCGCGCCAAGCACTTGAAGGGCGTTGGTACCAAGGTAACCGGCATTACGCGTCGCGATTTCAAGCCGAATCTCCAAAACGTTCGCGTTACGCTGCCGAACGGCGGCAACAAGGTCATGCGCGTTTGCACGCAATGCATGCGTTGCGACGCCGTCGTCAAGCGAATCGTCCACAAGCCGTTCGCGTTCAAGACGGCCGCTAAGGGCTAATCTGCGAGACTCGAATTGCTTTCCGCAATGAGAACGACTAAGAAGAGCGTTTTTACGGCGCTCTTCTTTTTTTATTGCCGATTTCGACGCGCGCGTTGAATTGCCAAACCGAATCGGTATACTCAAGTTGGGACGAAGGTCGTCGCCAAACCAATATAAATTGCCAACTGCGAGCAGAACAATGAATCCGATCCAAACGCTATCCCCAATACGCGGCGTCGCAACCGCGTGTCTCTTTGCTTGTCTGTGCGCGGGCGCCGCAGGACAAGCGACGACAAGTCCGACTTACGAACCGCGCAACTTAATTCTCGACGACGACGGCGCGCGCGCAATGCGCTCGGGCAGCGTCCTCTTTTCGGACGAATTCTCATCCTCGAACGCGTGGTCGGAACTAGCGAACTATCGCGATCTCTTAACGCTCCAGTTCGGCGACGTCGACGACTCCGGTAAGAATCGGCTCCTTATTACCCGAGCCGACGTCGCGCTCGAAGAGACTGACACGGCGTGGCGACTGACCTCGCACGAAATTGATATCGCGCCTGAGCTCGCTGGACGAGAATACGTGCTGCGAACTCTAACGAGCGCGTCTCAGCGCGTCGAAGAGTCCGGCGCCGACGGCGATTCCTGGCGCGGCGCGATCTTCTGGCGCGATCGGCAAGGCAGACTTCTCGAACGCCGAGAGGCGCTCTTCTCCTCACAGCCAGGCCTCGCCGAGGCGACGACGCTCGGCGCTATTCCGCCAAACGCCGCATCCGCGACGATTCAAATCGGATGCGACGCGCCAAACGTTACCCCGGGGCATTTCGTCGCGCTCTATTCCGTCGCGCTGGAGGTCGTCGAACCGAATCGACCCTACCCGCGCGGCGCCTCCTTTATTTCGGAAATCGCGCCCGTCGCGCCGTCGCTCGCCGTCGACGCCAATATTCCCCAAGGATGCGCGCTACGTTTTCAAATTGCGACCGCGCCCGCCGCAGAGAACGCGCCCGAGGAACCTAGCGAGGTTCCCAATCTCTTCCTCGGTCCCGACGGTTCCCCCGACTCCTTCTACGAAATTACCGCAAGCGGCGTCGAGCAGTCTCTAAAATTACCGGAGAACGCGCGTTTTATGCGCTATAGAGTTTCGCTCCAAACGAACGGCGGCGAGACGCCGACCCTACGCGAAATTCGACTCGGCGAACGCGTCGAACGAAATTGGCGCGAAGGGGGCGACGCCGAGCCGCCGCGCGTTAAGATCGTCGGAGGACGCGCGACTCCGCAGCCGGCGCCGAATCTTCCGCTCGAATTCGAACTCAGCGACGCCTCCTTTGTGCGACGCGCTTCCGTTAAGATCTACGTCGACGACGGCGAGCTAACAGACGCGTTTGACGTCGAAGCGCGCGCTTCGGGGGGCGCCTACTGCCGCGAACGCAACGGCGCCGAACGCGCGCCGGGACTCCATTGCGCCGTCGTGGAGGCGCAAGACGCCTACGGCAATTCCGTGCGCGCTACCCGCTATTTCCTCGTCGGCGACGCCCCAAAGACGCCGCGCGTTACCCTGCGCGACGACGGCGCGACGCTCATCGACGGCGAGCCTTTCTTCCCGATCGGAATCTACGGCGTCACTGAGCGCGAATTCAACGGTAATAATATCGACGAAGCGTTTCGAGGTCTCAAAGAGGCGGGCTTTAATTTCGCGCATTCGTACAGTATGCCGCGAACGGACAGATTTCTCGCCGCTGCGGAAAAGTACGGATTTAAACTGTGGTCGCTCCCAAGCGAACCGGACGAGCGCTTCGTAGAAGTGGAACGCCATTCTCCGGCGATTATCGCGTGGTATCTCGGGGACGACACGTCGTACAACACGCGACCGGAAGAGCTCTTCGATCGCAACGAGTCGATTAAGGCGGTCGATCCCACGCGCCTCACAGTGCAGGCGGATCCGGTCGATTCCGGCTCTAAGACGACGCGTTATCGCGCCTACGTCGACGGAACCGACGCCTTTCTGCCGGAAATCTATCCCGTTCGAGAAGACGGCGACGAAGCCGGTCGCGCGTGCGTTGCGCAGACGATTCGCGATATGCGCCGATCGCGCGAGGACTCGCTAACGTCCGAGACGGGCGTTAAGGCAATCTGGCCGATTATCCAGTACTTCCAGGGCTGGGGATGGAAACGATTCCCGACGAATCGCGAACTGCGCGCCATGAGCTTTGCGTCCCTCGCCGCCGGCGCCAACGGCATAACGTGGTACACCTATGGCGGATTCGTCGATCCTGAAAAGGATATGTACAACTACGGCGTTACGACCACCCCGGAAAGATGGCGCAATATCTCCGCGCTCGCGACCCAGATTCAGCAGCTCTCACCCGTTCTCCTCGAGCGAACCGATCCGAACGCGCAACCGACGATCGTCGTCGAACGCGGCCCGGCGACGAACGCGCTCGACGAGCCCGCCGTTATCGCGCTCTATAAGCGGCATGGCGCTGAAAATTATCTCATTGCGGTAAACTCCGCTTTTGAATCCGTCGACGTACTCTTCCTGTTCCCGAAAAAGCTCGACGCCGAACAGGACGCGCCAGAACT
This sequence comes from uncultured Planctomycetota bacterium, assembly GCA_902803085.1. Lineage (GTDB taxonomy): Bacteria > Planctomycetota > Planctomycetia > Pirellulales > Thermoguttaceae > RUG369. The sequence goes on along the minus strand of CADCOO010000115.1, from coordinate 801 downwards.
CCTCTACCTGGATGAAGACGACGAGACGCTCGCGCGGCCGAAATTCCAGGACGGCGCGCTACGCGACTCGATCGAACGACTCGGAACGCGCGTCTATCGCTGGACCGACTAATTAGTTAAACGAACGAACGCGCCGAACGCCGCGCGGTAAGAAACCTAACACGACTAGAGGGTTGTTATCATGACAAAGGAATCGGAAAAGGAAAAAACGACGACGAGCGCGACGGAACGGCCGACGCTCTTTAAATTCTGCATTTCGAGCATAGCGGCGGGCGTCTGCATTGGAATTGCGGGCCTAATCTACTCGCGCATGGTCGGTACGGAACTGGGCAAGTTCGTGGGCGCGCTGAGTTTCTCGGCGGGGCTCTATTACGTCGTGCTGAAGGGGCTAACGCTCTATACGGGCAGAATCGGCTTTCTTTCGGAGACGGTCGCGCGATTTGCGATTATGCTGGTAATGAATTTCGTCGGCGCGGGGCTCGCGGGCGCGATCGCGATTTCGGCGTACGACCCTGACGCAATCGTTAAAATAGCGGAGACCAAACTAGCGCTCCCCTATGTGGAGATCTTTTGGCGCGCGTTCCTCTGCGGTATGGCAATGTACTTCGCGGTCGACGGCTGGAAGAGAACGAAATCGCCCTTCCCCGTCTGCCTGGGCGTCTTCGTCTTCGTCGCCTGCGGGTTCGAGCACTGCATTGCCGACGTCTTCTACTTCAGCGCCGCCAGTCAGATCTTTACGCTCCAAGCGTGGAAATTCACCTTCTTCGCCGTGCTCGGGAATACTGTAGGCGCGATCTTTTT
>CADCOO010000114.1 GCA_902803085.1 uncultured Planctomycetota bacterium | reverse complement strand
TCGTTTTTGTCGAAAATCGTTTGACGTCTCGCGCTCCAAGACGTATAATAACAAACGGGCTCGCGTTGTGCGAGCGCATAGGGAAAACGGGAGAGGTTATGAGCGACGGAAAAGATTCGTTAGAGGCGCGATCGACGCAGAAGGCGGTTGCTTCCGGTCTGGCGACGGTCGACGCGGTATTTCGGAATACGGAAAAATATGGCTCGTTGCACGACGCCTATTTTCGTTTTTGTCAGAGCGATCTTCTCCTGGCGGCGGAGAGCGTCAAGCGTTGGTATCCGGAATTTGCGACCATTTGGCGCTCGACCGACTTGAAGTTCACTCGAAAGATTTCCTCAGTAAGGAACTCAAAAAGAGCGCGGTCGACTTGGTCTATTTGGTTCGCTTCCTCAATGTCTCGGGAACCTTGCCGTTGGCGATAATTCTTGAGCATAAGGCGCAGAGTTCGCGTTTGGAAAACGCGTCGACGCTCGTTCAGACGTTAGGGTACGTCGTATCTTATTGTCGGGATCAAGTCAAAGAATGGCGCGCCGGTAAGATTGAAGGATCGATTTTGCAACCGATTCCGATCGTGATCTATACGGGGCGCGACGTTAACTTGAGGGGATTGAATTGGGAGGATTCTTTCCATCTCCCCAAGGAGGCGTCGCCGTTCAGTATTAAATTCCCTTTGCGCTTTTTGAATATGACGAGTTTGTGTCAGGAGAAGAAGTTTGAAGCGTCCCCGTTCCTGTCGACGGCTTACAACCTAATGGCGCTGGCAAGTCTTGGCAAGTTAGAAGGCGCGGAATCGACCGCGCTGGCGCCGCTAAAGGAAGTCAGGGAATGGGGACCGCGAGAGTACGACTTATTGCACGCGTCGGTCTTTTATTTTCTAAGAAACGCGATCAATGCGAAGATACCCGTCGATAACGGTACGGTTGAAACGCTTTTTGCGTCGGTTAATCAAGGAGACGAAGAGACAATGAAATCAGTATGGACGGAAATCGGCGAAGAAATCGCCAAAAACGAGAAAAAGAAGATTCGCGAAGAGGGGGTTGAAGAGGGGATCGAACGTGGACGTCTTGAGACTTTAAAGAGAAGCGCTGCGAGTATGCGCGCAGGCGGCTTAAGCGACGATGCGATTGCGCAATACTTGCAGGTAGACGTCGCCGACGTTCGGATTTGGCTCGATTCGTGCGAGAACTAATTAACGACGTTGCGGCTAGTCGTCGTTCCTCTAATCCGCTGCAGACGCCGTGAAATCAGAGAGGAAGTCCGCTTTCAAGGCGAGGAGCTGTGCCAGAGGATAAAAAATTCGCTGCCAGTTCCGACTTGTGCTTCCTTTTCCTGGCGTTATACTATATTCCAATAAGCGTCTCGCGCCGTGCGGGGCGCGTAATGTGGTTAATATTGGAAACGTTGGATTGCGTCAATGAGAAAGAGCGGGAAGTCAAAAAGGGAAGGCGACGCGCGTGCCGATAAGCCGTGCAAAAGACCTTTCTTGAGCGTGAACCAGTTTCCCTCCCGACCGCGCTCATTGATCTCAATTACCCACTTCTGCGCGCCGCGCTCCCGCGGCTTCTGGAAGATAAGACGACAGGTCGCAATATCGTTTGGGCGACCGACAGCTACGCGCATCTTGGCGCCGAGTTTGCGCCAGGAGCTCCTATTACTATTGAAGCGCTCGATAAACTTGGCGACGAATTCCGCCCTCGCGTTCTCAAACGCGACGACGAACGTCGCAAACGATCTGTTTTTGTAAGACCAGTATTCACTGAACGCGCTAGATAGTAATTTGAGAGAGCATTATTCAACAGCGCTCCAAATTATCAATAACGACTCAGAAGCAAAGATATTTTATATAAAAAATAGTAGTAGTTTTGATCGAAAATTTGCGTGATTGACTATTGACACATTGTGTTTTTTCGGTAGAATTATTAAGAAAGTTTTGAAGAGCGGGCCGAACGTTTTACAACTGAAGTTTCGCAGGTGGTAATTTTGCTTGCTACAAAGGACTTCGATTACATGATAAAATCACAAAAGATGAAAGTTTGGCTTTCCCTGTCGTCGTTCCTGTTTTTAATGACGGCGTTTTGGGCGAGCGAATGCTCCTTTGCTCAGAGCAGCGTGTTTTCCTCATTTGCGAGTAAGACGGCGCCTCTTGCGACTTCAGTTCTCGCTGAGAAACAGAAGACGGCTGGTTATTCTTTTTCAAACGACGACGCCTTTTTCCTTTGGCGATCAGCTAAGCGGGGATAAGGCGAACTGTGATGGGGATAAATCTTATGGAACGTAGAAAAGAGATCCTTATTTAGGGCGTGTTGATACTAACGCGCCCTAGGTAACAATATGAGCAACCAAAAAAACGCAACAAGACAAAATGAAAGGAATGCCCATGGATAAATTAACCATTGGCGACCGGGAGGTCGACGCAATCTTTTTTTTCCATCCGACTGGAACCAACGACTACCTGAGCAATTGGTATCCTTCTCCTTTTGAAATCGACGGCGTTCGTTTCGTCTCGATGGAGCAATACATCATGTACGAGAAGAGTATGGTTTTCGGAGACGCCAAGACGGCGAGCGCCATTTTGGCGACAGACAAACCTGCGGCGCATAAGAAGCTCGGTCGGCGCGCCTCGGGCTACGTCAACGCGGTGTGGGGAGGGATACGGCAACTCGTCGCTCTGAGGGGACTGCTTGCCAAATTCGGGCAGAACGCGGAACTGAAGGAAAAACTTTTTGCGACAGGCGACGCCTGGCTAGTGGAATCTTCGCGCTTCGACGTCGTTTGGGCGTGTGGGTGCGGACTCAACGACTCGAAACGACTCGACGTCGCCCAATGGCGTGGCACGAATATCCTCGGTTTCGCGCTCATGGAGGCGAGGGACGTCTTGAGAACGCTTGACGCCAAGCATTGCTAACGCGGGAACCACCGCACGCCCACCAGTAACTCGTAATAGCGTCTAAGTACAATCAGACGCTACTACGAGCGAAAAATGTGGCAATTTAAGTAACTCATATCTCGTTTCGACGACTTGTGAACGAAAATTGCGCGCTTTTTCCCCATCCAGATCGTCTTTCCTCATGACGATAATTACTTCGTTCCGATACAGTTCGACTGAACCAAACGCTAATAGTGATCTAATTCTGCGTTGTTACGTTGTGGAATGCAAGCCTTGCTTTTAAGATTGGAGAGTTCGTTATAAACCTTCACGATAAGGAGCGTCTCAAGCATATCTTCGAACGTCAGCTTTACGGGTTGGCGCCGACGGAGATAATCTATCGCATTGCGCTGAACTTCTTGCTCGGGTTCGATAAGAATCATGAGATAGACGCTTCGCATTTTCGTAAGCTCGACGCGCTTAAATATGCGAAGGCGGGGACGTTGCGGGAGAAGATCGACGAGCTGTTTGGGGAAGGGTAACGGTTCTCAGACGGCGAATCGCATAATATGTTGCAATACAAAGATATAATTCGCGTTATCGACCATCATGTTCGCGATCGATAACGCGTTTGATTGAATTGCGCGTAATGACGCGCGGGCGTTTTGTCGTTCGGTTGCGCCGAAACAACCGACCCGGTCCGGTCGGATCGCAAGCGTCTGCCAATTTATTCTTATGGTTCGGAGCAGAGGTTGACGAACGCTTCCTCGACGCGCGCGCGCGATATTTCGTCCGTTAGGAAGCATCGTCGTCGTCCGTTCGGGTTGGGGGTAAAGATCGTCTTACCTTCGTCGTCGAATTGAACGTCGCCGGGTTCGGAGAGGGCGAAGTAATTTCTGCCTTCTTCCGGTCGTAGAACAAAGAGGACGCTGGTGAGATCCCAGGTCGGACGACGATGGTTGAAGCCCTCGTTCGTGTTGACTTTTGTCCAGAACTCGAAGGAATCCCGCGCGACTCTAGCTCGGCCCTTGTAATCTCGCTTTAAGTTGATCGGTTGCATACGAATGCGATCGCCAACTTCGTAGCCGCTAAATACGATATC